>JAITOQ010000045.1 GCA_031289865.1 Clostridiales bacterium | reverse complement strand
GAAGCTCGACGATACTTTTCGGCGCGGCTCCCCTGAGATCCTCTTCCTCCAAAATATCATAGCCCTTCGCGGTCTTGACGCGTTCGGGGAGCGAACGGACGATGCCCGCACGGGCGCGTTTTACGTCCACGATCGTCACTTCGGTTTCGCCGTTAAATGCCGCCGTGCTCGTTTTTTCGGCTCCCGCGAAGCTTAAGGTTTGAGTCAAAAGCTTATCTATCAAAAAAACCGCGATTTCGTTGACGCCGCCCGCCAACCGTTTTTTTATGACGGTCGGGTCGTCGCCGACGATTTCGTCAAAGCAATTGTCTATGAGCCAAAGCCCCGCATACACGGTTTTTCCGCCGAAGACGAGTATAGGATTGATACCCGCCGCCTCAAGCGCGGACGCGTAAAGGAGCATGAGGTCGTGCGCGGACGCCTCCTTTGTCTCCAAAATCTTTGAGAGATTGCTAAAGGTGTATATCCCGTCCGCGGCTTTTGTCGGTACGATTTTGATTCCCAAATTTTGGATTGCTGTAAAGACCGCCGCCGCGATATTGCGGATTTTGGTCTTATCGGACAGCTTGTAGCCCGTAAATTCCGCGTTTAATTTCCATTTGGTGAGTATCGACTCCGCGTCCTTTAACAGCTTGACCGCCGCAAAGGTTTTCGGACGGACAAAGGTCGAAAGCATTTCGGTTTCGGCGGCGTCCCAATCGTAATAGCCCAAAATATTGACTTCTTTTTTAAATTCGGCAATCGTCGCTTTGTCCTTGACAAGCTTGACCGAAACCGTACCTTGCCGCTTTTCGGAAAGTGACGAGAGATAAACGGGAGACAGCTTGATTTCGCCCGTATCGACCGAAACCACGCTCCCGCTTTTTAATACGTCAAATTCCTTGCCGTACGTCAGCAAAAATTCGGGTTCGGAGGAAATCTCAAGGACGACGCCCTCGATATCCTGATCCCCAGCATTCCCGACGTACAGACGGCGAAACAGAGCCATGTCGCTGAAACAATGGTTGTAGCTCACATTTTCTACGGTTTGACAATCAAATTCAATATTATATTTTTTCATAAAACTCTCTTTTTTTATTTAGAATGAGGTTCTTGCTTATTATTATATCATAAAAGCCGCGTGGAAACAACAAAAAACGCTTTAAAGTTGAAGGTTGAAAGTTAAGGCGGAAATAAAAAAGCGGGTGTCATTCTGAGCGCAGCGAAGAATCTAAAACGATTTCTCCGAATTCTCTCTCTTCTTATCCTTAATTTTCAATTTTCAACTCTCAACTCTCAACTTTAAAATCCCTGCTCGGAGCAAAGCGACTCAGCAATTTTCAACTTTCAACTCTCAACTTTCAACTTAAAAAGCATTTTTCCTCTAAAATAATTTTTCGATAAGTTCAATCCCGTTTTCGGTCAAAAGGCGCACGGTATTCGTGACGTCCGCGACCTTAAAGAGGATTGCGGCTTTGCCCGTATGCGTCCCCGCAAACGAATACAAGTACTCGATTTCCGCGCCGCCGTCGCCCAAGACCTTTAGGACTGCGGAAAGCCCGCCCGGTACGTCCGCAACCTCGATACCGACAAGCTCCGTCTTTGTCGCGGTGTATCCCGCCTCTTTTAAGACCCTCAATACCTTGTCGTTGTCCTTTGTGACAAAGCGAACGATACCGAACTCCTTTGTGTCGGCAATCGTGAGTGCGACCAAATCCACCCCCGCATCGCCCAATACGCGTGTCATGTCGGCAAGCCGACCTTTTTTGTTCTCTAAAAATACGGCAATTTGACTAATCATAGTGTGTTATCTCCTTTTTGTTGTCTTATAGAATGCTTTTTTAATGCAGAATGCAAAATGCAGAATGCAGAATTGCGGATTTTAATAAAAAATAGGTGCGTTCTCTTGTCGTAGTCCGCCCTCGGTCACCCGTTGTCATTCTGAGCAAAGCGAAGAATCTCGAACGATTTCTCCGAATTGCATCTTTAATTTTATCCGCACTTATTACCTATTACTTGTTACCTATTACTTTTCCTCAAATCCGTCACGCGTTTCGCTTTTCCCTCGCTCCTCGGCAGAGTATTCGGCGAAACCAATTTTACCACCGCATTGATACCTATTGCGGTAAAGAGGTCGTGTTCGAGTTTTTTCTGTAAGGCTTCCATTTTTTTCACCTCGTCCGAAAAGCTCTTTTCATTGACTTCTATTTGAATTTCTATCGTATCTATCATGTTGACCCTATCGACCGTGATGAAGTAATGCGGCGCAACCGCTTGATCGTTGTTCATGAGGACGGATTCGATCTGCGACGGAAAGACGTTTACGCCGCGAATGATGAGCATGTCGTCGGTTCGACCGAACACCTTGCTCATACGGACGTGCGTCCTACCGCATTTACACGGCTCGTCGGTCAGCGCGCAAATGTCACGCGTCCGATACCGAATGAGCGGCAAGCCTTGCTTGTTGAGCGTCGTAAATACAAGCTCGCCCTCACCCCCGTACGGAAGCGGCGCAAGGGTATCGCGGTCTACGATTTCCGGAAAAAATAAGTCCTCAAAAATATGCTTGCCCGACTGCTCCGCGCAATCCATCGCCACACCGGGACCGGAAATCTCGCTCAAGCCGTAAATGTCGTAAGCCTTTATGCCGAGTCGGTTCTCGATCTCGACGCGCATGTTATCCGACCACGGCTCCGCGCCGAATATCCCCGATTTTAGGTTCAATTCTTCCTTTTTTACGCCCATTTTTTCCATTTCGTCGGCGATATAGAGCGCGTACGACGGCGTACAGCACAGCGCGTCCGCACGAAAGTCCCTCAGCAGCTGTACCTGTCTCGCGGTATTTCCTCCCGACGCGGGTACGGTCATCGCGCCCAACTTTTCCGCGCCGTAATGCAGCCCCAATCCGCCCGTAAAAAGTCCGTAACCGTACGCTACATGTACGACCGAATTTTTGTCCATTCCCGCGCAAACCAACGAGCGCGCACAGCACTCCGCCCAATCGTCAACGTCGCGTTTTGTATACCCCACGACCGTCAGCTTTCCCGTCGTACCGCTCGACGCGTGTATCCTCACAATGTCGCGCTTCTTTGACGCAAACATGCCGAACGGATAGCCGTCGCGCAAATCCTGCTTCGTCGTAAACGGCAGCTTTGAAATGTCGTCTATCGACCGAATGTCCGACGGCAAAAGACCTATCGCGTCCATCTTTGCGCGGTAAACCGCGACGTTCTTGTACACATACGCCACCAAAGCCGCAAGCCGCTCGCTCTGCAGCTTTTTTAGCTCCGCCCTATCCATGCATTCCATTTTTTTGTTGTAGTACTTCATGCCGTTTCCTCACTCTTTGTTTTTTTTATTTTGATAATAGAGGTGCGAGACAAAATTTTCTATAAAATTTTTTCTCGCGCTCTTTTCAAATAGTCTTATAATTTTTAAAGTTCTATACTTACTTTAAGAGTGTGTCCTCTTTTTTATCCGAAACTTTCAATTTTCAACTCTCAACTTTCAACTTAAAAAGTCGGTGTCATTCTGAGCAAAGCGAAGAATCTCAAACGATTTCGCCTCTAATTATCCTCACCTATTACCTATTACTTGTTACCTATTACCTATTATATCATACATTGACGTTGTTTTCAAGATAATTTTTGAAACTTGGAAATAAATTTATAGACATTTTTCGACTTTCTCCTAATTTTTTATTGCATTATGAAAATTATTGTGATATAATTTCTAAAAATCAATATATTGAGGTAAGGTTATGTTTTGTAGGAATTGCGGAATGCCGTTGCCTGACGACAGCAATTTTTGTGACTGTTGCGGAAAAAATGTTGAAGAAGGACTTTCCGACTTGTCGAAAGAAACTGACAATATAGAGGATAGTGTATCTGAAGAGAACATATCTTTAGAATCGGAAGAGGAAATCGCGCCTATAATACCCCGTCCGCGAAATACCAATTTCTTTTCATTAGAAGAAACGAAATCCTCAACCGTCAAACAAGAACAAAAGGGCGCAGTTAGTACAAAAATGGTGGTTGCTATCGTATTGTTTGTCGTTCAAATCTTTATCCTTGTAGGCGGCATTGCAAACGGAACATTTTCCGTTAGTGGCATAGCGGTTCTAATAGGATACTTTCTTCCCGCTATTATTGCAGTCATATTGATAGTTTTAGACTTAAAAGCGAAATAAAGATATTTATTCCAACGCTTTATAAAGTTTGGAATTCTAAATACGATGTATTTGCAGACATTTTTCGACTTTCTCCCGATTTTCTATTGCATTGTGAAAATTATTGTGATATAATTTCTAAAAATCAAAATATCGAGGTAGGGTTATGTATTGTAAAAATTGCGGCAAAGAAGTCAACGACAACGCATACATTTGTTTGTCTTGCGGCGTCAAACTCAAAGAAGAACCCCCTATAGCGGTCAAAGAGGAAACTCCGACGGCAATCAAAAGCGAAACCCCGTCAATCAATCAAGCGGCAAGCACGGTTCGCGCATGGAAAGCGATCGATATCGTCAATATCAGCGTTTTGTCCGTTTTATTTGTACTTATGGTAATCGGATTTACTTTTTATCTAATCCGTGGGACGGGCTTTTACGGAAACATTTTAAGTTCCGGCTCATATTCATATTACGGTTATTTAGTCGGAAAAATTTATGAGGTCTTTTCAATTTTCATAAGTTCACTTACTTCCGCATTTATAGTTTCCGCGGTTGTATCATTATTTTCAATCAAACAGACAAAGTTTACCGCCCTAAACAAAATATCCCTTATCTTCGCTTGCTTTCAAATCTTCGCCGCCGTGATACTCGGTTTTGTTTGTATTCTTGTAGTTAAATAACCAAATCAAATTGATTTCAAAATCACCGTGATTTTTTGTTGTAATCACGGCGGTATAGTACCTCGCGATGGCGGCATAAAATTCCCATCCGGGGAGGGGTGGCGGCGAATGCCGACGGGGTGGTTTAACGTCGGTAGGAGGGATGCCGACGGTATATTTAAAAGGTACTACAAAACAACAACATATATCGGAGCGAAGCGACTCAGCAATTTTCAACTTTCAACTTTCAACTTTCAACTTTAAAATCCCTGCAACGCTCCCCAAAAAGCCGCCCTCTTCCGCAATCCCCTTCAATTCCTCAAGGCTCTTCCCTTTTATCACCCTTTCCGCGGCGGCGGTATCCTCCACGGTCATGGAGTCGGTAAAGATTTTGATTTCCGTCACGGTGTCGCCGTCGCGCTTAAAAAACGCTTCTATACCTCCGATTCCGTCTATACGCGCCGCGGCTTTTTGATAGCCCGACAAGCGTTCTCCAAAGAGATAAGTCGCGTCGCCGAAAGCTTTTTCTTCCGCGTCTATCTCCGACGTATCAAAATAATCCTCATTGATAATGCTTGCGGATTCGCCGAAATAGCTCTCCGCCGCTACCCAAACCGCGTGCATAATTCCCTCCGCAGAAATCTCTCCGTCAAGCTCCGTGAGGTTGACTACACGCGACTTGACGGATTTTACGCCCTTGTTTTCCAGCTTTTCCTTAGGGACGTTTAGATATTCCTCCATGCGTTCCGTATCGGTCTTGATGAGGATAGTGCCGTGGTGGCAATATATATTCCCCTTGGTGAGAAACGCGTTTCCCGAAAATTTTCTGCCGTCCGCGGTCAAGTCGTTCCGTCCGCTCTTTTCGACGGGAATTCCGATACTCTTTAATGCGGTCATGATGATATCATAGCCCGAATTTTTATCGAATACCGCCGTATTCATAATGAAGCTGAAATTTAAATTGTTTTCGTCGTGGTAGACCGCACCGCCCCCCGAACGCCGCCTCGCAATCTTTATACCGTCGCGCTCAACAGCCGACGCACTGAATTGATCATAGGCGTATTGATTTCGCCCGATGACAATCGTGTCTTTGTTTTTCCAAAAATATATAATGTATTCGTCGCCATCGATGTGGTCGACAAAATACCGCTCTACCGCAAGATTGCGGTAAGGATTGATAACGGTCGTCTGATAAAATTTGAGTTTCATAATTTAAAATATCCCCTATCCGTTTTTTTCGCGCTTTTAAAATCCCGCCGACGACAAAGAATAAAGCTCTGCCGTATCCCCTATCTCTTGTTTGTGCGCTTTTAAAATCACGCTTAATTATAATAACAAAAAAACAATAAAAAAGCAACAAAAAAAGTGTTACAAATAATTTGACAACTTCGTGCGAATACGTTATAATAATGTATGTCGTTTAGCTCACGCTTGATATGCGCTTCCGTCACTCCGCGTTAATTACAAATGCGAATTGCAAATTAAAGCCGCATAAAGCATTTTTGAGTTATTATACAGCGATAAGACGGCTATTTTTTAGATATTTTTTGCGAAACCGACCGAAGATGAAGGTTCCTTATCAAGGAAGGGTACGCGGAAAAGATCAAAAAAAGAGCGGCTTAGCGCGGAGTTGAACTTACCATTCTATAATATGCGCCCGTAGCTCAATTGGATAGAGCGTCGGTCTACGGAACCGAAGGTTGGGGATTCGAACTCCTCCGGGCGCACCAAACACAAGACTTTTACACAAACGGGATACTGTAACTCACAGTATCCCGTTTATTATAATCCCTATTCTTTGCCGTTACGGCGGTAAATGCCACACGGCACCGCTTAAATACAAAAAACCGCATATAACGGTACGGATTTAATGTTGTTTTCAAAGCCGAAATTCTTGGATGAAATGCGTATCGAGTAGTCTATGCCGTATTTTTTCACAAACTGCCCCAAACTTTTCGCTCTAACATTGTCCGCGGATTTCACCTCGATCGGTATGATTTTATCGTCCTTTTGCAATACAAAATCAAGCTCCGCTTCGCCTTTTGATTCCCAATAATAAAGCGTGTGTCCGTTGGACGTAAGCTGTTGTGCGACATAATTTTCCGTTATCGCCCCTTTCGCCTCACCGCCTATATTCTCGCCCGATAAAAGCAAAGCTGCCGACATATTGCTTTTTGCCGTCAGCAAGCCGACGTCCGACATGTATATTTTATAGGACAGCGCATCTCGATAAAAGGCAAGCGGCATTTTTCCCTCGTTTACCTTATCGCATTTCAACACGACACCCGCGGCAGAGAGCCACGACAACCCTATTTCATACGACGCCGCCCTCGCATTACTCTTTACCAAGGCATATTGAAATTTTTTGTTTTCCTTTGCAAGCTGAAACGGGATACTGTCGTACACCTCTTTTATTTTCATCGCTTCGGTTTTTGTCGCATACTTAACCATATCGCTCGAATAATTGTCATGGATTTCTTGT
Organism: Clostridiales bacterium; assembly: GCA_031289865.1. Lineage (GTDB taxonomy): Bacteria > Bacillota > Clostridia > Christensenellales > JAISNN01 > JAISNN01. The sequence continues at coordinate 5,399 of JAITOQ010000045.1, read as the reverse complement.
TGTGCCACCCTTACAAAATCAAAATCCTTTTTGTTCGTATATTCCAAAACCGCTTTCGGCATTCCCCCGACGACCAAATAGGTTTTATACAATGTCAAAGCCGCTTGATGTATAGGAATGCTTAACGGCTCGTCTTTTTCAAAGCCGCGCTTGATCCCCTCTAAAAGCATCTCGTTTGCGCTGTTCAAAAATTCTTCAAAGCTCATCGGATACATTGTCAAGATTTCGACCTTGCCAACGGGAAACGAAAAATTCTTTCCGTTGACGGCGACGCCAAGCAAGCTCCCCGCCGCAACGACATCAAATTCGGGAGCGTTTTCACAAAAATATTTTAATGAGGTCAAAGCCTTTTCGCATGCTTGTATCTCGTCAAAAAATAACAAGGTAGTTTTTGGACTTATCCTTTGAGCGGATAAGCTTTCGAGTTCTCTGATAATCCTCGTCGGATTTAAGTCGGATTCAAATATATGTTGGAGAGTCGTATTTCCCTCAAAATTTAAATAGACACAATTACTGTAATTTTCTTTTCCAAAATTATAGATCGTATATGTTTTTCCGACTTGCCTTGCCCCGTATACCAAAAGCGGCATTTTGTTCTTTTTGTTTTTCCATTGCAACAATTTATTTTCAATCAACCTTTTCATATCTCTTACAACTCCTCGATAACATTATACAACACAAACCGCCCAAAATCAAGCGAATTTGAGAATTATTTTACGTTTTTCGTACGAATAACGTGAAATTTTTTTGCTTTTCTCCGTTATTGCTTTTTTTAGGTGCTAATAATTGCGTTCAAATCGTCGCAATGCGCTTTCTAACCGCTTATGCCGTGATTATAAAAACCTCATTCAAAACGATAGATTTTTTGTAGCCTTTTATGCCGTATTGCCGTGATTATAAAAACCTCGCTCCAAACGGTAGCTTTTTACTCCGCTTTATGCTATAATCATATCATTCAAAATAAAAAACGTCGGTATTCCGGTCAAACCCGACGCAAATCAAAACGGGAGCTTTTTTTATGTCAAAATTTATGCAAAAATTTCATTTTCCGCGTCTCACGACGAAACACCTCGCTTTTAATGCGGTAATTGCCGCGCTATACTTTGTACTCTCCTACTATCTGCAGCCTCTGTCCTTCGGCGCGATACAGTTTCGGGTCGCCGAAGCTATGACGATTTTGCCGCTCTTTAATCCGTACAATATCATCGGACTGACGGTCGGTTGTCTTGTGACAAACCTCTTGTCCCCGTTCGGCGCGGCGGATATCGTCGTCGGGACGCTCGCAACCCTCATCGCTGGCTGCCTCACCTATGCCTGCCGCAAACGTCCGCTCGTCGGCGCGGCTTTTCCCGTCCTTGTCAACGCGATCCTTCTCCCCTTTGTATGGGCTTTGTCGGGCGCACCGGAGGCTTATATCGTAAACTTCAGTACGGTTCTCGTATCTCAAGCCGTCATCGTCTACTGTTTGGGGATCCCGCTCTATCACGCTTTAAAAAGAACAAAGCTGTTTAGAGAGGCTTAAAAATTCCGTTATAGCACGCCTTAAAAAGAGCAAAGCTATTTCGCGAAAGCTAAAAATTCCATATAAAAAATAAAAAACCGTCCTAAAAAGAAAGCCGTTTATAAAGGCATATCGCCGGATTTGCCTTTTCGGCTTTAACGTAAAGGACGGCCTTTTTTTGTTTAAACCGAAATGGTCTTGACAGCGGTACGATTATATTGTATAATAGCCTTAAACGACGGAGCTTCCAAAAGGTAAACTCAATGAATGATTTAAACATGTACGGTTTTTTTATAAGCCGATACGAAAAGCACAAGGCAAAAACTGCTTTCATTTTTTACGGGAGGAAGATTTCCTTTAAACAAACCGTACAGATGATAGAGGTCTATGCCGACAAGCTTGCCGCGCTAAAGGTCAAAAAAGGCGACGTGATCACGCTACATTTACCCAACGTGCCTCAAGCTGTTTTTTTGTTTTACGCGCTCAACAAAATGGGTGCGATTGCGAATATATTACACCCGTTAATGTCGCCGAATCAAATTGCGGAGCAAATGAAAGCTTGCAACAGCGGTTTTCTCATCACGACGGATCATTTTTTGAGCACAAATTCCGTGTCGGGTATCGAAAAAATCCTCTATTGTACCCTATCAAAATTTATGGGCGTCGTCGGTCGGTTTTTAAAGCAGCCGAAGCTCGGCGGGTTTTTAAATATAGATAGGTTTGTTCCCGAAAAAGAAGCCGTTGCGGAAAATTCTTTTACAAATTGCGCTTGTTATCTGAATAGCGGCGGGACGACGGGAAAATCTAAAATTATAAAATTGAGCAATCAAGCTATCAATAATTTGGTGTCAAAAAAAGACTCTATACTCCCGAATATCGACTTAAAAGATAGGGTTGCATATTGCGTTTTGCCGATTTTTCACGGGTTCGGTCTGTGTATGAATATGCACTTAGGGCTGTGTTACGGCGCGGCTCAACTGTTGGTTTTAAAATTTAACGCGGCTCAAGGAATACGGCTCGTCAAGCGTTTTAAGGTCGGCTTTATCAACGGCGTACCGCAAATGTTTAAAAAATTATTGGATTCTCCTAAATTTAATAAAAAATCCTTTTCATCTTTAACGCGCTGTTTTGTCGGCGGCGACAACGTGTCAAAACAACTTTTAACCGATTTTGAAAAAAAGGTCGGTTCGGAAATCCTCTACGAGGGCTACGGCTTGACCGAAACCGTTACGGTCTGTACTCTAAACACCGTCGGAAATGCAAAGAGCGGCTCTGTCGGCAAAGCCCTACCCGCCGTAAAAATAGCTGTGCGTACCGAAAACGGCACCGTGCAAACCGTCGGTCAAGGCGAGGTTTTAGTCGCGGGAGATACCGCCATGCTCGGCTATCTCGGCGAGCGGGAGCTTTTGCCCGACGAATGGATACCGACGGGAGATTTGGGCGTCATTGACGGGGACGGCTTTTTGTTTATCAAAGACCGCATAAAGGACATCATCAAAATCAACGGGATAACGATATTTCCAAAGGATTTGGAAAACACCGTTTTGCAGCTCCCGTTCGTCAAAGCCGTCCGCGTCTTAAGTACAGACGAGAACGAAAAGGTCAATATCTTTGCGGTCGTGGTTTTAAAAGAAAAATCCCTTCAAACCGAACAAACCAAAAACCTCATTCTCTCCCATATAGAAAAAAACACCATCAAATACGCCCTCCCGAAACAAATCTTCTTCTCCGAAAAAATCCCCCTCACCCTAATCGGCAAAGTGGATTCGGAGAAAATAAGAGAGTGGATAAGAGAAGAGAAATTGAAAACGTAATTGGTCATAACAAAATAAAAAAAAGACGGTATCGATGCGTGATACCGTCTTTTTTTGGCGGAGGAGGAGGGATTCGAACCCTCGAAACGCGATTAACGTTTACACGATTTCCAATCGTGCGCCATAAACCAAGCTAGGCGACTCCTCCGTGCGGCTACTAAACGGGGTGAATTTAAAGCCCGTTTAGCAGACCACACTATTATATACAAAATCAAAACTTTTGGCAAGTGATTTCTTGCCGTTTTCTGTTTTTTGCTTTTTTTCGGAGAAATCGTTATAGCTTGTTGCGACGGTGGGTGAAGCGTCACGCTTCTTCTTCCGTTTCGACAAATTTTGTGAATACCAATCTGACGTTGTAGGTGACGCCGTTTAGCATCGTTTGACCCTCGATAATCAGCTTTCCGTCCTCGATCTTATATTTTTCCGTGGAGGTAGCCGCGCCGACCTTGGTTTTGATTGTAACGACTCCGTCCTTTGCCGACCATTTACCCTCTTGATTGATCGTCGTCCCGTTTGCCTTGTTTTCCATTTCATATTTCTTTTTGTCGGTCAGTTTAACCCAACTGTACTCATAAGTGTTTTCGTCGATATAGGGTAATTCGTCAATATGAAATTCGGTTAGGTTGTATGTTCCGACAAGTGCCTTTTCCTCTTCGGATAAGCGTATACAGCTTGTCAATACCGTAAGCGCGGCGACCGTACATACGATAGTCGCAATGAGTTTGATTTGTCTTTTCATGAGCTATTCACCGTCCTTATCGTTCTTTTTTTCCGGATCTTTTTTTAATATATCGTCGTATCTGCGCTCTTTTAGGTCGGTAAAAAATTTACCGTTCTCCGCGCTTCTTGCCGCGCTTTCAGCCGCTTTTGCCGCCGCTTCCGCTTCCCTCTTTTCCGCGGCTTCGGCATCCTTTTGGTCGAGATAAGCGGCGATTTCGTCCGCGGGCGTTCCCTCAAAAAGCATGTCGATTTCTTCGGTATAGATCGTTTCTCTCTTGTAGAGGAGTCTGACCATATTTTCCATCACGGTGAGGTTTTGGGATATGATAGTCTTTGCCGCCTTGTAGCATTCGTCGATCAATTTTTTGACCTCTTGATCGATCTTTGCCGCAACGTCCTCGCTGTAGGTTTTGTGCGCTTGATAGTCGCGTCCTAAAAAGACCTCGTTGTCGCTCCCGAGATAGACCGTACCTAAGGCGTCGCTCATGCCGAGTTCGGCGACCATTCTGTGAGCTACCGCCGTAGCGCGCTTTATATCGCTGCTTGCGCCCGCGCTGATATCCTCAAGTATGATTTCCTCCGCGGCGCGCCCCGCCAGAAACGTCTTTATAAGGCTGATATACTTTCCGCGGGTCATAAACTTGTCGTCATTGTCGGGACGCATGAGCGTATACCCTTCGGCCGCCCCACGCGGAATAATACTGACCTCGTGTACGTTGTCGTGATTTGGGACAAGCCGCGCCACGACCGCGTGTCCCGCCTCGTGGTATGCCGTAATACGCTTGTCAAAATCCGTGACGACACGGCTCTTTTTTTGCGGTCCCGCGGTGACCTTGTTTACCGCTTCGCCGATATCCTTCATTGTGGTTTCGCTTCTCGATTCGCGTGCTGTGAGAATAGCCGCCTCATTGAGGAGATTCTCAAGATCCGCGCCCGTAAATCCGCTCGTGAGCCTTGCAATCTTCTTTAAGCTGACGTCCGCTGCAAGCTTTTTGTTGCGCGAATGCACCTTTAAGATGGCTTCTCTCCCCTTTACGTCGGGCGGGTTGATATATATCTGTCTATCAAACCTCCCCGGACGAAGGAGCGCGCTGTCGAGAATATCGACGCGGTTCGTCGCCGCCATGACTATAATACCCTCGTTGGTTTCAAAGCCGTCCATGTGGACAAGCAGCTGATTTAGGGTCTGCTCGCGCTCGTCGTGACCGCCGCCCATGCCCGCGCCTCTCTGACGACCGACAGCGTCTATTTCGTCGATAAAGACGATACACGGACGGTTTAGCTTAGCTTGCTCAAATAAATCGCGTACGCGGGACGCGCCCACGCCGACAAACATTTCGACAAAGTCCGAACCGCTGATATAG
>JAITOQ010000242.1 GCA_031289865.1 Clostridiales bacterium | reverse complement strand
ATCCGGCGGCAAGACATCTCTATGAGCTTTGCGACGAGTATGGAATCCTTGTCATGAGCGAGTGCAATTTAGAAACCCACGGGCTTGCGAAACACATACCGAGAAACAGCCGCAAGTGGCTCAAGCATTGCAATTACCGCATGGAAAACATGGTCAACAGCTTTAAAAATCATGCGTCCGTTATATTTTGGTCACTCGGGAACGAGTCGGGAAACGGCAGAGTCTTTAAGGAGATGAAAAAAGCCGCAAAAAAGCTCGACCAAACGCGCCCTTATCACTACGAGCCGGACAAAACCATGAAGGTTTCCGACGTCATGTCCGAAATGTATGCGCCGCTTGAAAAAATGGCGCGGATCGGACAAAATTGCACGGTCGTACACAGCCGCGCACTATGGAACAACATGTTAGGGCATGTCTTTTTTCCTAAAAAATATCAAGACAAACCCTATTTGCAATGCGAATTTGCTCACGCGATGGGGAATAGCTTAGGTAATTTTTCGGATTATATGAAGGCGTTTGAAGCCTACGACAGACTGTCGGGCGGCTATATTTGGGACTTTGCCGATCAAGCGATTTTGCGCTACGACCGCCTCGGAAACAAGGAATATTGCTGCGGCGGGGATTTTTTTGACAAACCGAATTACGGAGTTTTTGCGTTTAACGGAATCGTCCGCGCCGACCGTTCGCCGAATCCCGCGCTATATGAGGTAAAGTCGGTTTATTCGCGTATCGATATAACATATGCAGACGGCTCTATACTCTTAAAAAACAAGTATTTATTTACAAATTTAAACCGCTTTGAGCTTGTGATTTCAAGACTTACGGACGGGCTTTCGGACGGAAAAACCACCATTGCTATTCCGTTCGCGGAGTACGGCGAGGTTGCCGTTATCAAGATACCGTTTAAAGCCTCCGACGAAACGAAAGAGACTTGCTTGCGCGTCGAGGTCGTCCTAAAAAACAATACGCGTTATGCGTTAAAGGGACACGCCGTCGCCGCGTCGCAATTCATTTTCGGCGGCGATTACTTTGAAAAGGCGGCGTTAAAAGCCGAAGAACCGACCGCCGCTACGATCACCGTCGGCGAGACCGCAAATTGTATTTCGGTGGACGGAAAGGGCTTTTCGGTCAGAGTGGACAGAAACACGGGTGCGGTGAGTTCCTTTAAAAAGGGCGGGCAAGAGCTTTTGACCGCGCCGATAAAACCTAATTTTTGGCGCGCACCTATCGACAACGACACGATAATGCAAGTGCCGATACTGTCAAAGCTATTGCATTTTGACCGCTATAAAAAAGCGACCGCTAAAGCGCGTCCGAAAAAAATCACTTATATCGGAAACGATACGGAAGCGGCTATCGACATCGCTTGGAGCGTCCCGAATCTTATATATCTAAAGACGCGCTACACCGTGCGCGCAGACGGAAGTATCGCGCTCGAAATGCGCGTAAAGTCGTATATAAATCTCATTCGTTACGGTTTTCAATTCACACTTAGCGAGAGCTTTGACCGTATGCGTTTTTACGGTAAGGGACCGCATGAAAATTATATCGACCGCTCGTCGTCCGCGCTCTTCGGCGTATACGAGGGGAGAGCGGAGGACTTTATTCACGACTATCTCCACCCGCAAGAAAACGGAAATCATACGGGAATGCGCCGCCTAAGCTTGTACGGCGCGGAGGGCGCGGAGCTTACGGTCGAGGCTGTCAAAAAGCCGTTTGAAGCGACGGTTCACCCGTACTCCGTGGATATGTTAGAAAACGCGAACCACGCGAATGAATTAGGACGTTTGCCGAATCTCCGCGTATGCGTAGACGGCGGGCAGCGCGGCGTCGGCGGTGATATTCCCGCAATGGCGAGCCTAAAAAAACCGTATAAGCTTTTGCATTTTACAGAACACTCCTTCACGGTGAAGCTGAAATAGAATTTTTAAAGTTGAAAATTGAAAGTTGAAAGTTGAAAATTAAGGTGTCGCTTTGCTCGAATGCAGAATGACACCTATTTTTTTATCAGCACTTATTACTTATTACCTATTACTTATTACTTAAAAAATGGTATATATTTCCAACGAAGTAACACACTACTTTTATGAAAAAGTTAGCCGACAAATACAAAATCTTGATTCTCGGCGCGGTGTTACTTGCCGCGGCTCTCTATGTCAAGGACGTTTTCCGTATTTCGGCAAGCGTATTAAAAGCGTTTTCGCCGATTTTTATCGGGGTGTTGTTTGCGCTTATTTTAAATATCATTTTAAACTTTTTTGAAAAAAAGGTGTTCACCTTTAAAAAATCAAAGCACAAAAAATGGAAAAGACCTATCAATCTTTTTATGACCTATCTTGTCTTTTTCGGGATTGCGGGAGGGGTGATTGCGCTTGCGGTACCGCATATCATTCGGAGCTTAAATTCGCTTGCGGAGCGGCTTCCGTCAATCGTCGAGGGCTTGCCCGAACGACTGAAAAGCATAGCCGACTCATTAGGCATACCCGATGCCGCATACGAAAAAATCCTATCGGGTATTCAAAACGGCGCGGCGGGATTCAGCGATAAACTGATTGACGCCATACCGAAAATCATAGAGTTTTCAAAAAATATGTTTCGTTCGCTCTACAATTTTATCACGGGTTTGGTTTTGTCCGGCTTTATTTTGGGGTGCAAGGAGAAGTTGGTCAATCAATTCCGACGTATTTTGAGCGCGTTTTTGAGCAACAAAAATGCCGAAAGGGTATTCGGCATAATCGTGTCCGCAAACAAAAAGCTGTCGCGGTTTTTGGCGGGACAGACCTTTGAGTGTTTTGTAGTCGGGATAGGTTGTTTTGTTTTAATGCTGATTTTTAAAATCCCGTACGCGGCATTAGTAAGCGTCATCATCGGCTTGACAAATTTTATCCCTATGATAGGACCGACGCTCGGAACGATTCCGTCCGCGCTCATTATCATGATCGACAGCCCCGTCAAGGCTCTCTATTTCATCATCATCGAAAATATCGTTCAACAGCTTGAGGGGACGTTTCTATACCCTAAGGTCGTCGGCAGTAAATTGGGAATATCGGGGCTTTGGGTATTCGCATCGGTTTTGGTTTTGGGAAATCTCTTCGGCTTTTTGGGCTTGTTTTTAGGAGTTCCGCTTTTTGCATGTCTGTACCACCTCTTTGCCGAAATTGTAAAGGAGCGAAAAGCGCGGAATGAATTGTCATCGGAGTTGTTGCTTTGAGAATGCAGAATGCAAAATGCAGAATTGCGGATAAAAAATGATGTCATTCTGAGTGAAACGAAGAATCTAAAACGATTTCTCTGAATTTTTTAATAGAATTTATTTCTATTGTGTCAGTGGTTGTATTGCTTCCGTTTGAGATTCTTCGCTATGCTCAGAATGACACCGACTCTATCTCAATCAGCAAATCCTACAGTCTACATTAAAACAGTCCGCTGAAATCAAACGCTGGGATAAACTCCTTTCCGCACGCGTCCTCTTCTTGAATATAAGCGTGATCTATACCGAGTTCTTCGGCTTTTTTCAATACGATTTTGTATTCGATAGGCTTTAGCTTCCGATTGATTTTTTCGGGCAAATTTAGTTCCGCGAGAGGAGTGTATTGGTTCATGATACTGATGATTGCGTCGTCCTTATACTTTGCAATCCGCGTCAATGCGTCTAAGCTGTTTTGTAGATAGGACGGAATCACGAGGTGACGGATTATGACGCCCGAAAGGATCGTGCCGTCTTTGTCAAAGGTCGGTTTTCCTTTGGTTTTTATCATTTCCGCTATAGCCGAATCCGCCGTATCGGGATAATTCGGGCAAGCCGAAAGCTCCGCGGCGGCACCTTTATCCGCGTATTTATAGTCGGTCAAATACACGTCCACGACCTCTTTCATGCGCGCTATTACGCTCATTTTTTCGTATCCGTTGGTGTTGTAAATCACGGGAATATTCGGACGGTAAAGGGAAAGAGCTTCGTAAATTTTATGCGAAAAGTGCGTCGGACTGACCAAATTTATGTTGTGCGCCTTTTGCTCCTCTAACGCTTTAAAAATCCTTATCAAGCCGTGTACGGACAACTCTTTTCCGACGGGAGTTCGGACGTTATTGCCGCGACCGTCTTTATCCGACTTTAATTCGGACAATTTTTTCCCGACGGGAGGTCTAGAGATAAGATGATTTTGACAGTATGTGCAACGCATATGACAGCCCGAAAAAAACACCGTCCCCGAACCGTTCACTCCGCTTACGCACGGCTCTTCAAAAAAATGCAAGCCCGCACGCGCCGCAACAATCTCCGCGCCGCATTGACACCGTCCGAAAGTATTCCGTCGGTCAACCCCGCATTCGTTCGGGCACAATAGACAAGTGTTGTCGTCAAAAAACATTTTTTGCTCCGATTGATAGATTTTGACTGCAATTTAATTATACCATATTTGATTGATTCTGTCCATTATAAATAAAACCCTCTTCGTATTACGGCACACTCTACGTTGAGAAGAATTGTAAGCAGAAACATAAACAATAGCTGTTTTTATACTCTGCGAAGAATAGATTGACAAAAACACTATATTTATGATAGAATTTAACTTATAAAGGAGATAAAAAAATGACAATCGGTGAACGAATTCTAAAATTAAGAAAAATATCAAACTTAACACAAGGACAATTCGGCGAGAAATTAAGCGTCAGCGATAAAGCCGTTTCAAAATGGGAAACGGAGGGCGGAATTCCCGATATAGTGATACTCAATACGATAGCGGATTATTTTTCCGTTTCGTTGGATTTCCTTATGAACGGCAATAATATCACTAAAGGGGATAGCGCCGCAACAGATTTGATTTCACGATACGACAAACAAGAGCGGATAAAAGGCGCGAATTTAGAGGCGATACACAACTGCAAGCGGTTATTATCCGAAAACGGGATTGAGATACGCGACGAATATTTACCGCAGTTAACGGGCGACAAGACTACATATATCAAATACGGTGTTTTTGACAAAAACGATATAGCTAAATTCAGTTTAGACGGTTTGCTTTCACACGGTTTATCAAAAGCGGCAGTCAAACATTGCGGCGGGGAAATAGATTTTACCGATGCAATACTTAGCGATGATATAAGCGTGTATGAAAAGGCGAAAGAAAATTACACCGA
>JAITOQ010000226.1 GCA_031289865.1 Clostridiales bacterium | reverse complement strand
TTTTCGACGAGTCCAGCGAGCTTGTAGACGCCGCCTAAGGACGGATTGTCGTAGCCCGTGATGAGCTTTGTCCCTATCCCGTAAGCGTCGATTCGTGCGTTTTGCGTGTTTAACGAAGTGATGACGTTCTCGTCGATATCGCCCGAAACAAAGATTATCGCGTCGGTATGCCCAGCGCGATCAAGCATTTCACGCGCCGCACGGCTCAAATACGCGAGATCACCGCTGTCGATACGGATACCGATAGGCTTTTTTCCGATACTCTTTAAGTAGTCAAACACCTTGATAGCATTCGGTACGCCGTACTTTAACGTATCGTAGGTATCCACTAATAAGAGACATTTGTCGGGATACATTTCGGCGTATTTCATAAAAGCTTCGTATTCGCTGTCAAAGCTCATGACAAAGCTGTGCGCGTGCGTCCCCTTTGGCCGGATACCGAACAGCTTCGCCGCATAGACGTTTGAGGTTGACACGCAACCGCCGATCACCGACGCTCGCGTCCCGTAAATCCCCGCGTCGGGCCCTTGAGCGCGGCGCAAGCCGAATTCTACCACCTCTTTGCCCGCGGCGGCGGAATGAATCTTTGCCGCCTTTGTCGCAATGAGCGTCTGATGATTGATGATATTCAATATCGCGGTCTCGATAAGCTGCGCCTCAAAAAGCGGCGCGACAACCGTCAAAATCGGTTCGTAAGGAAATACGACAGTCCCCTCCTTTACCGCATACAAATCGCCCGTAAATTTCAGACTCTTAAGCCGCTCTAAAAAACTTTCGTCAAACGCGTTTAAGCCCCTAAGATACGCGAGATCGTCCTCCGAAAAGGAAAGATTTTGAATGTATTCGATCACTTGCTCAAGTCCCGCCGCAACCGAATAACTCGTCTCCGTTTTTCCCCTAAAAAACACGTCAAAAATCGCGGTTTTGTTTTCGTTACCCGATCTTAGGTAGGTGTTCATCATGGTAAGCTGATAAAAGTCCGTCAATAATGTTAAATTTCGCATAGCATTTTACTCTTTTTTTGTCCGTTATTTCTTTTTTTTGCTTATTATTTCTTTTTCTTATTCGCATAAAATTTTCGTTTGTAATCCGCAAGTTTACCGTCGGCGGTCTTTTCACGTTCGGTTTTCGGCGGCGTATTTACCACTCCGCTTTTATTTTCCAAATTCGCGTTTGCCGCGGTTACGCTCTTTTTTTCCGCGATTGCGTTTTCGTTCGCGGCTATATTCGGTGAGATCTCTCCGTCGCTTTCTTCCGTGTCCTCCGGAAATGCTTCGGGGACAGCCGCCTTTTTAAAGGTTAGCTTTTTTAACGAACCGTGCATGTAGTAAATGATCCCCAAAAGCACTGCAATAGGGATAATTACCACGCTGATGATGACCCCAAGACTGAGCGGAAAAGGCGGAAAATAGAGAGCGTCCACGCGAATGGATTCGACCAATGCACGGGACAAAAAGTACCACGCGAGATAGCCGAAGAAAATCGTCCCTTTATACTTTGATTTTCGGAATAACAAGTACAATAGCCCCGCGCCGATAAAGCTCAAAATGCTCTCAAAAAAGACCGCGGAATAAAACCAACCGCCTTCCGCCTCTATATAGACGCCGAAAGGAAAACTGCGGAAAATATTCGACGCGCCCTCGCCGACGGGCGTTCCGTATAGCTCTTGATTAAAAAAGTTGCCCCATCTGCCTATCGCCTGCGCCAAAAGAAGCGGGATAGACGCGGCGCCCATAAGCTCAAACATGTTGATTTTTTTCTTTTTTGCATATAAAAACGCCGACAAAAAACCAAGCGCAATACCGCCGATAATGGTCACGCCTCCCGTCCAAATGGCAAAAAGATTTAAAAAATCGTCAAAGTTTGAGAGCGGAAAAAACATCTCCGGATGCGAAACGATATAACCGACCCGCGCCCCCACTATCCCCGACGGCACGACAATCAAAAAAAGCGTGATCGCGTCGTCTTGCGAAAACTTAATGACCTTTGCAAAACGGAAAAACAATAAAAGCGCGACGATCATACCGAATACTATGACTATCCCGTACCACTTGACTTCAAGCGGTCCTAATCTAAACGCAACATTATCGACCGTCCACGGTTCGGTAGCCGCCAAAATTTATTGAAACATGCTCTGCCTACCCCTTAGAAGCCTCCGATTAAGCTCCGCAATCGGCTTTACTTAATAACGACTTCAAATTAAAATAATTCTATGATACAATACCATATACCAAAAAAAAAGTCAAGTAATCTATCGGTATGGGCTAAGTATTTACAACTTTTCTCCGACCGTTGCAGTTTTGATTTTTAATACATTCAAATTTTTGCTTGACAATATATCACTACAGTGATACAATATAGGCATAATATTATTGAGCTATTGCCATATTTAGGATTCTCTCTCATGAAAAAGCATTATATTTTGTATCACGGTTCGCGTGAGGCGATTGAAAAGCCGATATTCGGCAAAGGTAAGCCGTATAACGATTACGGCAAGGGTTTCTATTGCACAGAGAGCGTCGAGCTCGCAAAAGAGTGGGCTTGTACCGAAAAGGACGACGGATTTGTGAATAAATACGAATTAGATGCCGTCGGATTATCAGTTTTGTGCTTATCCGGAAGCGGATACACTATTCTCAATTGGTTGGCGTTGCTCCTTGCCAACCGCACTTTTACCTTATCAAATCCGTTAGCGGCACAAGCAAAAGAATATCTGTTAAAAGAATTCTCCGTCGCGGCGTCGGACGCCGATATCATTATCGGCTACCGTGCGGACGATTCTTATTTCTCATTCGCAGAGGATTTTTTGAATAACACCATCTCGCTTTCGCAATTAGAGCACGCAATGTTCCTTGGCAAGCTCGGCGAACAAGTCGTATTGATGTCTAAAAAAGCCTTCGAGCATATAACATATAAAGGCAACGAAAAAGTAGAAAGGGCTATTTACTTTCCAAAACGAGCCTTTCGTGACACGGAGGCAAGAAAAGATTACTTGCGGACAGACAAAACTTCGGTGCAAAATGCTGTCAACGGCTTGTATGTTTTGGATATTTTGAGAGGAGGAATAAAAAACGACGATGCACGCATACAACGAATCGTATCTCGCTAACGCAATGAAAACCCTCGGCGATATGTTTCAACACGCCGTCTGCGCTTGCAGAATTAGCGGCGACGAGATTCTTGAGCTTTTTGTTTCGACGGGACTTGCCGCCGAATTTGAAAAAGGCAATCCAAAATATATTGCGGGGCGTTCGGGCGCGGAGCTTTTTTGTGACGTTTTAGAAGCCGCCGAAAAGCCCTTTCCACCCGCTACGCTCAGAATGTTTTTCTCCAAAACGCCCGAATATTGGTGCGGTTGGATTCTCGGCTATTATCAGTGGCGTTATGACGCAAAATTTGCCGACATTCACGCCAAACTTTCCTTTTCGGAACTCCTCGCCCTCTACCCTACCTTGCATGAGGCGGATATGAAAAAAGCGGCGGAGATAATTTCCGCACGCCTAAATCCCACGCCTCACCCGACAAAACTGCAAACCATCCGCAAAAGCCGTCAACTCTCTCAACAAGTCCTATCCACCCTTTCGGGCGTATCGCTCCGCTCCGTACAAATGTACGAACAGCGCAACAAGGATATCAACAAAGCGCAAGCCGATACGCTGTACGCACTCGCTAAAATACTCGGCTGTAGTATCGAAGATTTGTTGGAATAAAATCTTTCTTTAACCATAGGTCGCCTTTAAATCAAAGACCGTAGAATTTTTTATGTAAAGAATTTGATTTTACAATACTATTTCAACAGCTTACTCACCGCTTTCAAGGTATTCTCATAGCTGTTAAATGCGGTTAGGCGAAAGAAGGATTTTCCGTTTGAGCCGAAGCCCGCGCCGGGGGTGCCGACTAAGCCGTAACGGGTCAAGAGGTAGTCAAAGAAAGCCCACGACTCCATACCGTCAAAGCATTCAAACCAAATGTAGGGCGAGTTTTTGCCGCCCGTGTGATAGACGTCTTTTTTGGCGAGAGCGGAATCTAAGAGGTTTGCGTTGTTCATGTAGGTTTCAATATTGCGTCGAATCTCAATCTGACCCGCGGGCGAAAAGACCGCCTCCGCACCGCGCTGCACGATATAGGAAACCCCGTTAAATTTCGTCGTTTGACGGCGAAGCCAAAGCTTGTTGAGAGGAGTACCGTCTACGATAAGGGCTTTGGGGACGACGGTATAGCCGCAACGCGTTCCCGTAAAGCCCGCGGTTTTTGAAAAGGAACAAAATTCTATCGCGCATTCCTTTGCGCCCTCTATCTCAAAAATCGAGGTCGGGAGCGACTTGTCCGCGACAAAGCATTCGTAAGCCGCGTCAAAGAGAATGACCGCTCTGTTTTTTAACGCATACCCGACCCACTCCGTCAGCTGCGCTCTGTTATATACCGCACCCGTCGGATTGTTCGGCGAACACAGATAAATAATATCCGCCTTTACGGATTCGTCGGGGAGAGGCAAAAAGTTGTTTTCTTTGGTCGCCTGCATATAGACTGTCTTGCGTCCGTCCATGACGTTTGTGTCCGCATAAACGGGATAGACGGGATCGGGTATCAATACGGTATTGTCCTTTGAAAAAATATCGAGAATATTCCCGATATCAGACTTTGCGCCGTCGCTCACAAATATTTCGCTGAGCTCTAAGTTTACGCGCTTTGTATCCGCATAGTATTTCATGATAGCCTCGCGCAAAAAACCGTAGCCTTGCTCGTCGCCGTAGCCGCGGAAAGTTTCCTTTATCCCCATCTCTCCGCTTGCCTTTTTTAACGCGTCCACCACGGGCTTTACAAGCGGCAGAGTCACGTCGCCTATCCCCAAACGAATGATTTCCTTGTCGGGGTTTTGAGCTTTGTATTCGTTGACCTTCCTCGCAATCGTCGAGAAAAGATAGCTTTCGTTTAGATTGAGATAGTTGGTATTGATTTTCATGGGATTACCTCTCGTTTTAGATTTTTACTTCTTGTTAGTTATTATACAGCTAATGTTTTGGATTCTTCGCAAGCTCAAAATGACGTCGGCTGAATTATTCTATTTATCGGGGTTTTGGGGAATACTCTATCTGTTTCGGTATTCCACAGAACGGCTTTTTGTGGAATACTTCACGCAAATAAGGAACTTCATTTTATTAACTATACCGTCGGCTCACCGACTACCAACGTTTAACCACCCCGTCGGCATTCGCCGCCACCCCTCCCCATAGGGGAATTTTATGCCGCCTATGTTTTTCATTAGGGGCGACGCTTGTGTTTTATTTCTCGCTTCTGTTGATTGCGGCTTTGATAAAACCGACAAAAAGCGGGTGCGGATTATTCGGTCGTGATTTAAATTCGGGGTGGAACTGCACGCCGACGAAAAAGTCGTTTTTGGTGATTTCTACCGCCTCGACTATATTTAGGTCCGGTGACGTTCCGCAGACCGTAAGCCCCAAGCCCTCCAAACGCCCGCGGTAATCGTTGTTAAATTCGTAACGGTGGCGGTGGCGTTCGCTGATAGCTTCCTTGCCGTAGGCGCGATACATATCCGTCCCGATTTTTACCTTGCACGGATATTTCCCAAGGCGAAGCGTCCCACCCATTTTTATCTTTGAATGCTGATCGGGCAAAAAGTCTATGACAAGATTTTTTCCGTTTTCGTCAAACTCCCTTGAGTTTGCGTCGGCGATTCCCGCGACATTACGTGCAAATTCGATGACGGCAATCTGCATTCCGAGACACAGTCCGAGATACGGGAGATTGTTTTCACGCGCATATTTGCACGCGGCAATTTTCCCTTCTATACCGCGATAACCGAAGCCGCCCGGAATGATAATTCCGCCGTAATCCTTTAAGACCTCTGACGCGTTTTCGTTTGTGATGCTCTCGCTGTCGATCCAATCGATTTCTACCTTATGCTTTTCGGAATATCCCGCATGTTTCAGAGCCTCCGCGACCGAAAGATACGCGTCGTGAAGCTTGACATATTTTCCGATCAAGGCGACCTTGACGGACTTTTCGCTGGCGTAGACGTTTTTTAACATCTCCTCCCAATACGACACGTTCGGTTCTTTTGTATGAAGCTCCAAAAGTCTGCAAACCACCGTATCGAGTCCGTTGTTTTTGAGCATAATCGGCGCGTCGTATAGGCACGGCAGAGTGAGATTCTCTATGACGCAATCCTTGCGGACGTTGCAAAAAAGCGCGATTTTGTCCTTTATCTCGTTCGGGATTTTTTCGTCGGAGCGCGCTATAATGATGTCGGGAGAGATTCCGAG
>JAITOQ010000229.1 GCA_031289865.1 Clostridiales bacterium | reverse complement strand
AACCTTAGGCGGGAGCGGCAGCGATTATTTTTTTGATACGGCGGTGACGACGGACAGCGGATATGTGTTTGTAGGGCAGACGGATTCGTTTTACACGGGGGAGCGCGGAACGGCAATTAAAACGGACTCACGCGGTAAAATTGTTTGGCAAAAGGCTTTCGGGGGAGAGGGTATCTCACAGTTGCACGCTGTCGCCGCAACCTCGGACGGGGGCGCGGTGCTTGTCGGATATTCGGACACTGTTGGCACGGGCTTATCGATGCTTTCTTCAGTAGCCAAAGGGACGTTTCGATATTATGAGGGTGAAATACGGTATTATTTTGATCTAAGCTTGCCGTCGTACTACGCGCCGTCGCCGGACGGCAGTGAACCCGAAACTCAAGGAAACACAATGTGGAACAACAACGGCGGCGAAGACGCTGTCGTAGTAAAATTAGATTCCGACGGGAAAGTCAAGTGGTCAAAAAATTTTGGCGGCATAGGTAACGAACGCTTTCAAGACGTCGCTATAGCCCCCGACGGGAGTATATACCTCACGGGCTATTCCGACGGCGAAAGCCTCGGTTTGGGCGAGAGGAATTGGAAAAATCACGGACAGAGGGACGCAATTGCCGTCAAATTATCCGCAGACGGAACCGTGGAATGGGCGAAGAGCTTCGGCGAAAGCGGCGACGACGTGTTTGAGAGCGTCGCGGTAAGCCCGTCGGGGATAGTCTTTGCGGGGTATTCCGACGGCGCGGAAAACGCGGGAAAATTTGATATCATGGTCTCAAAGACGGACGTGAGCGGAGAAATTATTTGGTCAAAAACTTTCGGGAGCGCGGACGACGACAGAGCTTATTCGGTCGCGCCGCTTAATGACGGCGGTTACGTCGTCGCGGGCTTTGCGAGAGGGGATAGTATAGGAATAGCGGGCGGTTGGCATATCTTAGGCTCGAATGACGACGCACTCGCGGTCAAGCTCGATAAAGACGGCGATTTTGTGTGGATAAAGACCTACGGCTCGTCGCGAAGCGACAAGTTTTTTTCCGTCGCGGAAAAATTAGACGGCGGTTTGATATTCGCGGGTATGTCATCGGGCGCAAACGGCGCGCTGTGGGGTAACGGCGGCGGTGGAGTATCCGACGCTTTAGCAGTCGAAACCGACGCTTCGGGCGCGCTCGTTTGGGCGCAAAATTTCGGCGGCGCGTATGCGGAACGCTTTGAAAGCGTTGCGGTCACACGTTACGGCTATATTTTTGCGGGCTATACGATGGGCGAAAGTCCGCTTTGGGGGCATATCGGGACAAACGGAACGAGCGCGGACGCTTTGATCCTATCTATCAATTTTTCCCCGCGGGAACCCGACCCCGACCAATCCGAAGAGCCGAATCAACCCGACTCGCCCGACCAACCGAACGCGCCGACCTTTGTCCCGAAGCTAAAGAACGGAACCGTCACGCTTGCGGTTATGGTTGCGGTGGTAAGCGGTTTGGTGTTGATTTCATTTTTTGTCTTTTGGTCTGTTGCCGACAAGAAGGATAAAGAAGACAAGGAAGAATAAGAAAAAGTCGGTATCATTCTGAGCGAATGCGAAGAATCCAAAATGCCGGCGATATAACAACTAAATATAAATAGAATTAGATTAGAGCCATTCAGAGAAATCATTTGAGATTCTTCGCAAGCTCAGAATGACACCTACTTTTAAAATCCGCAATTCTGCATATTGCATTCTGCATTAAATAAAAAGGAGCGTATTTATGAAAAAATATCGCATTTTACCCATAGTTATAGCACTGTTACTGACCTTGAGTATCGCGCTTTCCGCGTGTATTCCAAAACCGTCTGGCGGCGGCACGGGCGGCGGCGGCACGCCGATCGACCCGCCTCCTATAGACCCGCCGTCAACGGACACTCCGTATGATCCGACGGGACTCGGCGCGGATTTTGAGGAAATTTTAAACGAGGCAAAGACTGCGGTCGGCGCGCCAGACGCAACCGATCTCGATACGGATTGGGAGAGCGAGAGCTATACTACTATAGTTCTTTCGGACACAAACGGTATCACTGTTACGCCTACCAAAAATGCAAAAATTTCGGGAAGCACCGTGACGATTTCAACCGCGGGGACGTACGTCGTCAGCGGAACGATTTCCGACGGACGGATAGTCACGGACAAGGCTGTGGACATTCGGTTGGTTTTAAACGGCGCGCATATCACAAGTACGACCTCCGCGCCGATTTCATTCATGAAAAAAGCCGACAAGCGCGTCCTAACCCTTGCCGCGGGAACGGAAAACTCCTTGACCGACGCGTCGGTCTATACCGTATTTGACGACGACGAGGGGACGGAGCCGAACGGCACGTTATTCAGTAAACGCGCTCTCACCATAAACGGGAGCGGAAAGCTGACCGTCACGGGAAACAACAACAACGGCATCTCTTGCAAGGGCGACCTCAAGATTTTAGGCTGCGAAGTCGTCGTCACCTCTACGAATAACGCGGTCAAGGGCAACGATTCCGTATTTATCAGCAATTCCTCGATAGACGTGGTTTCGACCGGAAACAGTATTCGTTCGGATACGGAAGATGCCGCGGGATATGTCAGAATCGAAAATTCGACTATAAAAATTCGTTCCGCAAAGGACGCTATAGAGGCGAATAAACTCCTCTATATCACGGGCGGTTCGTTTGATATCGTGACGGGCGGCGGCGCGGATTATAATAACGGCGACCCGACTCTGCCGAGCCAAAAAGCGTTAAAGAGCGGAGGGAATATTGTCATAGAGGGCGCGGATATCACGATCGACGCATGCGACGACGCGGTGAATGCAACGGGAAAAGTCCTCTTTTTCAGCGGTTCTATCACGGCTAAAACGGGCGACGACGCGATCCACGCGGATATTTTTATAGGGATTGCGGGCGGCATGGTTGATATTTTGAGCAGCAAAGAGGGCTTCGAGGCGTTAAAGATAGAGATAAAGGGCGGCGATATCTCGATTGTCTCCGCTGACGACGGAGTAAATTCTTCCGCGGGCGACGGCGTTCATACGGGCGCGTTTAATCCCGATTGTTTGATCCTCGTGAGCGGCGGCAACTTGCTCGTCAACGCGGGCGGCGACGGCATAGACAGCAACGGCATTATCGTCATTACGGGCGGTACCGTCACCGTGTACGGGACTACGAGACAAGGCGACAGCGCGATTGACTCCGACGGCGGGATATTCGTCTGCGGAGGTACGCTCGTCGCGGGCGGCAGCTACGGCATGGTCGAGGTTCCTCAAAACAACTCCCCTCAAAATATCCTCGTCCTCTCATTCGCCGCACGCCAAAACGAAAACACGGTCGTCACAATCAAGAATGCAGACGGCGAAATCATACTGAACTACGCGCCCCAAAAATCCTTTTGGACAATAATCTACAGCTCAGCCGCTCTCACGGCGGGCAATACCTATACCGTCTATTCGGGCGAAACCTTGATGGGAGAATTTACCGTAACGGAAAGGATTACGACGGTTAATTACGGAGTTTGATTTTGAAATGAAAATTATAGAATTTGAAAAACTTATAGAGGACAAAATTGTACAACGCGGACGTGACTATTACAAAAAAGGCGCGGTGAAAAACCTTGAATTGGCGGACGAAATAGCGGGAGTGTCTTCTTTTTGTGCGGATGTAGAAGGCAGCGAGATATACGAGGTAACGGCTGAGCTTTCCGATGAGGGGGAAATAATTTCGTCGGAATGTACTTGTCCGTACGATATGGGCGAATTTTGCAAGCATGAGGTCGCGGTTTTTTATGCTTTGAGCGATCAGTTTTCATTGGCAAAAGACTTGAAAAAGCCTAAAAAGAAGAGCAAGGCTAAGCTGGAAATATCCGAGCTTTTAGCGGAAGCGGACAAAGAAACCCTTGCTGAAATTCTTCTTGAGTATGCA
>JAITOQ010000221.1 GCA_031289865.1 Clostridiales bacterium | reverse complement strand
TCTTTAAGTACTTTTTGCCCGATGCGGAAACGACCGGCACGGGTGTTTTTGGCGTTTTTTTTGTAAACATAGTGTCCTTTTTTCCTATTTTTTGTCCGTAATTTTCAACTTTCAATTTTTATACATTCTCTCGTATTTGCGCTCCGAGGAGTCACGGCAAAATCAATCAAGTTAAGTCCGCTCACATGTCTTGCCCACAGCCCGTATGCGGGGACGTCGCCGAACCGCCAATTTTCGGGGTAGTCTTTCTTGTATTCGGGGACGCTTGACGGAAGCTCTATGTTTTCGGGGCTTTCGCGGTATACGACGTTAAAATTTCTGATAGTTACATTTTTTACGTCGAGTGCGGTATTCTTATTTTTTGCGACCCCCGATATAATCGACGGAAGCTCCGCGTCGGTTGCAGTTACGTTTTCTATTGTGACGTCGGATATCCCGCCTTTGTAGTTTTTGAATACATAGCGGTTTCTGTTTCCGAGCCGTATAAAGAGCGGACAAGTGACCCCCGTCATGGTATAATTTCGGACGGTGATATTCGACACCCTCGCGCCGTCCATCGACTCGATAGACATTCCCGAAACCGAGCCGGGAAAAACCCCGTCCGTAAAGGCTTCGCAGTCCTCAAATACGACGTCTGAAATATCGCCGTAGGTCTCCGACCCGATTTTAAACGCGTTTGTAAGACTCATGATTTTGCAATCGGAAATCCTGATATTTGTCATCTCGTGCGAGCCGAATACATCGCGGTTTTTTAAGACTATCCCGTCGTCGGCGGTGGAGATAAAGACATGACGGACGACGACGCCGCTTGTCCCGACGATATCTATCCCGTCGGTGTTTGCTACATGACGGTTGTTGTTGATGACGATATTTTCAAATATCACGCCGTCGCAAGCGTCCGCTGTCAGCGTCCAACACATGGAGTTTTCGAGAATGACGTCGTGAACGCGTACGTTTTCGGATTTTTTAAACCAAACCAAATACTTAGGCCGTCCTAATTTTTCAAATCTTATCCGTGCGCGGTACTCGCTGTTCATCGTCCGAATATCCGAAACCTCAAGCGGCTCAAAGCCGTGCGTTTTTTGGGGAGGAAGGACAAAATACTCGCCCTCGCCCATGATTTTTCCGCCGCCCGTAACCGTCACGTTTTTTGCGCCGTCGGCGCGTATAAACGCGGTCTTAAAGTCAAAAAAGCTATGGCTTGCGACCAAAGCGGAACCCGCCTCTATCCACAGCGTCACATTGCTCTTTAACAGTACGGTTCCCGACGAATACGCGCCGCCCCGTACCAAAACCACCCCGCCGCCGTCCGACGAACAGTCCTCTACCGCTCGGTTGATTGCTTTTGCGTTTGTCACGGCGGTCGCATTCACCGCCGCTCCGTACAGTGATATATCGTATACCCTTTGATTTTCGGGCAACGCTACGGATGCGACGTATTCGTCAAAAGGGACTTTATCATAAAAATCCCCCGCTTGAATAGGATAGACCTCGCCGAGTCCGTAAAACCCGTTTTTGTACAACAGACCGCCCGTCACTCCGAGCGCAATAACGGCAAGACACAAAATAGAGATGACAATGATTTTTTTGTTCTTTTTTTTCATAACGACACCTATTTTTATAACGACATTCTTGCCGACGTTTTAGATTCTTTGCAGACTCAGAATGACTCATGCTTTTAAATCCGCTTATCTATCACTCTACCAAAGAAATTCTCGCTCTTGTGTGAGAGGACAAACGCGCCCGTCGCGCTCCATGCTTGTAGAAGAGATCCCGCGGGGTGAAGCGGACTAAAAAATTCCACGGGGGTATAATTCCCCTTGTCGAGGTTGTAGTCAAACCACCTCGTCAACGGATATTCCCCGTCCAAGCCGTACATATACTTTGCGTATGCGTACATATTGGAGAGATACGGCCAATCGCCGCCGTTGTGATAGCTGTACGGCAAGGAGGATTTTTGGACAGCCGCCCTCGCGTCACGATAAAACGGATAGACGGACATCACTCCGAAATCCCCCGCGCATTGCCGCGTATTGTTTTTTGATTCCAAAATGTCTTCCATATTCTTTAAGACGCGAACCGCCCTATCGCCGTCGCAAAGCCCGTAAAGCACTGTCACGACCGTATCGATAGAGAGATTGTCCTCCGTAAAGTCCCCGTCCTTGTAGTTGACAAAATACCCTTTTTTTTCGTCCCACAAAATAGAATTGATAGCGTCCTTTACGCGCATAAATTCGCTCCGATATTTTTCCGCTTGTACGGTGTCGTTTTTTAGTTTGAAAAATTCGGAGAGTGCAAAAAGAGCCTTCGCGTAAAGAGCCTCGTCATAGGTGACGTAACCGCTCCTAAACACATTGTCACACCAATCGCGGCGGTTGTATTTACCGCCCTTTACTATCAATCCCGTCGCATCCGCTTTTTGAGAAAGCCGTTCTAAGACCTTGACGCACAGCGTAAGAACCGAAACCCCGTTGACGGCTTCGTCTATGACCGCCGAATCACCCGTCGCGGTGATGTAGTCGTAGACCGCCATGACAAAAAACGACGGCGAATCGTAATGGTCGCCCCAATGATTTTTAAAGTTGTACTTGACCGCCGACGGACAATTCCCCGTCTTTTTGTCTATCCCTCGCGCAAGGGTCAAAAGCTCGTTTTTTACAAGCGCGGGACACACGGAGAGAACCGCAAGCACCGTCCAATAAGCGTCCCTAAAATACGTCCTCGCGGGAAACTGATAGACCACTCCCGCCAAAAACCCCTTAAAATCTCCAAGCTCCTTGTAGTTTGAGAGGGCGCAATTTAGGAGCGACACATAGTAGGCTTTTTGTTTTTCGTCGTCCTTTATATCGTCGGGAATACTTGTCCGCAAAAAACGCGAATATTCTTCGGCGTTTGCAAGCCGTGCATCAAAGTCCCTTATACAATCCTTTACCTCCGAAAACGAAAAGTCCCCTCTCGTCCCCGCGCCGACGGCATAACGAAACGTACGCGTCCGACCCGCCTCTATTTCACCGCCGAAAGTGAATTGATTACAAGAGCCGCGTTCGGATTCAAGATCGGTAAGCGGAGTATTCGCCGCTATGTCGAGATAAAAATCTCCCATTATATCACCGCGGATACAAGAAATCTCACCCGTCTCTATACGCTTTTTTTTCTTTTTAAATACGCCCCTCGCTATCCTAAAGAGATTTGCCGCATTTAACCGCGCTCCCAAGAGGCACTCGACGTAAGAGGAAAAGTTGATACCGAAATTTACCGTCGTATCGAACCTAAGCGGCTCCTTTGCCGTCACCGCAATCTCGTTAAATACCGCGTTTGTCGTTTCGTCCAAAAACTGCTTGACGGTGATATCCGCGCCGCCCGCCGAAAACTCAATTTTTTGAATCCGTCCGATCATGGTAACGGTCTTTTCGCCCGACCAATCAAAGGCTTGACCGTTAAAGGAAAACAGCGTATAGTACGCGGAAAAAACCGAAAATTTATTCATCACGGAGTATCTCTCTATCCCGCCCGTCCCGTCAAACTTAACGGAAATGCGGTGATTACCCGTATCGTAAGCGGCGCGCTCGCCGAATGCGGTTCTTTTGACTATCCCGCCGTCTAAAAAATCAATCATTTCCGCACCGTCCTTTTTATCCTTGTGAATTGCAACCGCAATCCGTACTTAATAGCTTTTTATCCGTTATAGACTCTTTAATTATATAAAATAACCCCTTTAAAATCAATACTTAATTTAGTATAAGATATGGACAAATCGGATATTACTTTTTCTATTTCGTAAAAAAACGGCGGGTCTGAATGCTCTGAACCCGCCGTAAGTCATTTGTTTTACGGTTTTGATTTTTATAGATATTTTTCGTAGTTCATTGCTCCGTGAAACACTCTAATGATATAAACCTCATTTTTCTCTGTTTCGGACAATCTATACATTGCTATATAGTTATCAATAACAAGTTTTCGATAGCTTTCGGATCTTAATTTCTTGCTTTTTGGATACCCGCCCATATTAGGGTTGTCCTCAAGCAAATGCAAACGTGCCATAATTACATCG
>JAITOQ010000179.1 GCA_031289865.1 Clostridiales bacterium | reverse complement strand
GTATAAGCTACGCTCAACGCCTCCTTGTCCTTTACGGCAACCCTCGAAACCACCTCGATTTTGCCCGCCCATTCCTTGTGTTTAATCATCGCTTGCTGTTTGTAATCCATTTTTTATCCTCGCTTTTAAATTTGAAAGTTAAGGTGTCATTTTTAAAGTTGAAAGTTGAGAGTTGAAAGTTGAGAGTTAAGGTATCGCTTTCGCTTCTATGAAAACAAGTGTCATTCTGTATTCTGCATTCTGTATTCTGCATTTTGCATTCTGTATTAAATAAAAATCCTTAACTTTCAATTTTCAACTTTCCACTTTCAACTTAAAACCCCTCTTATTCTCCGAACCCCCGAAGACGAGCTTTGTTCCTTTTCGATTTTAAAGACTCCTAATTCTCCGGTGTTCTTTGCGTGAGGTCCGCCGCAAATCTCTTTGCTGAAATTTCCGACGGTATAGACCTTTACGACCTCGCCGTACTTCGATTCAAAAATCCCGAGCGCACCGCTCTCCTTTGCTTCGTCTACGGTCATTTCCTCAAGGACTATATCGATATGCTGTGAGATCGCCTCGTTGACAAGCCGTTCGGCTTCGGCGACCTCCTCCGCGGTGAGCGGACGGTGAAAGCTAAAGTCAAAGCGGAGCCGTTCGGCGGTGATATTGCTCCCGCGCTGAAAGACCTCCGTCCCTAATATTTTACGGAGCGCGGCTTGTAATAAGTGAGTCGCGGTATGGAGCTTTGTGGTCTCCTCCGAATGGTCGTGAAGTCCCCCCTTAAACTTTTGTTCCGCACCGGCTTGCGACTTTTGCTGATGAATAGCAAACGCCGCGTCAAAGCCCTCGCGGTCTACCGACAGCCCTTTGTCGCGTCCTAATTCCTCCGTAATCTCTATCGGAAAGCCGAAGGTGTCGTAGAGCCGAAACGCGCTTTCGCCGTCGATCCGCCCGACCGCTAAGGCCGCAACCGCGACCTTTTCAAACTCCTTTAAGCCGCTTGACAGCGTTCTCTCAAATTTTTCGGATTCCTTCCCAAGCTCCGAAAGAATTTTTTCCTTATTCCTTTTTAATTCGGGATATGCCGACGCGTATTGTTCGGTATAGAGCGCGGCAACCTCCGACAGTATAGACGCGCCCGTATCGAGCTGTCTCGCGTAACGGATAGCGCGGCGAATCAACCGCCTGAGGACATATCCTTGATCGACGTTGCTCGGCGTCACGCCCTTTGAGTCGCCCAAAATAAATGCGGCGGTACGCGTATGGTCGGCTATGACGCGCATAGCCTTTGTGGTTTCCGTGTCCGCGCCGTAGACCTTACCAGAAGCCTTTTCGATAAGCCCTATCGCGCCCGAAAACAAATCGGTCTCATAGACGGATTTGTAGCCGTTTAAAATACAAACCGTCCTCTCTAAGCCCATGCCCGTATCGACGTTTTTGTTTTTGAGCGGCTCAAATTTCCCCTCGGCGGTTTTGTTGTACTGCATGAATACGTTATTCCAAATCTCGATGAATTTACCGCAGTCGCAAGCCGGCGAGCAATCGTCGGAGCATTTCGGCTTTTCCGTATCGATAAAAATCTCCGTATCCGGTCCGCACGGCCCCGTAAGCCCCGCGGGACCCCACCAATTATTTTTTTTCGGCAAAAAGTAGATTCTGTCGCGAGCCATACCCTCTTTTGCCCAATAGTCTGCGCTTTCGTCGTCACGCGGACAGTCGGAGTCGCCTTGAAAGACCGAAACCGCCAGCTTTTCCTTAGGGATTCCCAATACCTTTGTCAAAAATTCGTAGCTATAGCGAATGGATTCCTTTTTAAAATAGTCGCCGAGTGACCAATTGCCGAGCATTTCAAAAAACGTGCAATGCGTCGCGTCGCCCACCTCGTCGATGTCCCCCGTCCTCACGCACTTCTGTACGTCGGCAAGACGGCTCCCTAAAGGGTGCTTTTCACCCATGAGATACGGGACAAGCGGATGCATTCCCGCCGTCGTAAACAATACCGTCGGATCGTTTTCGGGAATAAGCGACGCCGATTCCAAAATCGCGTGCCCGTTTTCCTTAAAAAATTTGAGATAAGCGGCTCTAAGCTCCGCCGAAGTAAGCCTTTTCATAGATAAAATCCTTTGTTTTTATATTTTTAATTATAAATTATACTCCGCTTTAATATTAAGTTCTCTCCGTATTGCGAGAGGTGTTAAAAAGCAAGTGTCATTCTGAGCATCGCGAAGAATCTAAAACGATAGCGGTATAACGACTAAACTATAGTTTCGACTTGCAATTCATATACTTATTAGACATTATACCATTAAATCTATTTTTTCACAATCGTTTTTCCCGTTTTTTTAATTGACAACATAGTTTTTTTGTGATAGAATAATCAAGCTATAAATAAAAGATCTCCGTTATCATAATATGTGTACGAATAAAATACACATATGCAGAAGACGAAGATCACAAACACGGAGAAGTACCCAAGCGGCTCAAGGGGCTCCCCTGCTAAGGGAGTAGTAGGTTGACGCCTAGCCCGGGTTCAAATCCCGGCTTCTCCGCCAAAGACGGACGGCAGAACTGATAAAAGTTCTGCCGTCTTTCTTTTTGCCCGAAATACTGTAAATCGTGCCTTTTATATCGTTTTACCATTTACGTTTTTTGTCAAGTTATCAATTAAAATCTCATATTCTTTAACTTTTACCACAACACGTTTTTGCTCGTCAAGTGGCGGAAGCGGAATAATAACTTGTTCAATTCTTTTAATTGCTAATTTTGGTTGTCCAACTTTGTTGGTAAATTCATTGAATTGTTCTTGGATTTGTCCCGCCCTTAAAGCAATCAATAAATACTCTTTATCTGCCTTTATATTTGTGAGTTTAACGGCATTTTCAGTTAAATTCATATTATCAAACTCATTCGGGATAACGCCCACTTGCCCTATTGAACCTGCTATTGTTAAATACAAGTCATCTTTTGATATCGTATAATTTTTAATTAATGGAATTATGTCTTGTGGAACATATCGCAAATTGGCGTTACTTATAGTCTGATTTCCCATATCGGTGATACGAATATATATCTTTTCAGTTTTTTCAATACTTAATTGTCGTCCTGCGGGTAATCTTTTTCCGCCCTTTACTTCTGCAATCTCTCCCAATTTACACTCTTTCCACTTGCTTATATCGGCGTTTGTTAATTCGCCCGTTATTGCACTTTGTAAAATTGATTTTTTAAGTTGACTTGGTAAGTTTACATCATTATACTCTCTCTCTCTCTCTAATTTAGCATACTCAGCGATAAGCGGTTCAAGTGCCTTAAAGCGTTCCACCATATGTGCTTGCTCGGCAAGGGGCGGAAGTGGGATTTGTAAATCTTTTAATGATTTTGAGTTTAATGTTGCACCTTTTATTGCGTCTTTCTTTTTGCCGGATTTCGTTAATAATGGCAGAAAGATAAATAAAAAGTCTTGTAAAACCTCTTTGTGCGGATAAATAGAAATAACCGCTTCATTATGAAAAGCGTCCAAACCTAAAATTGAAACACGCCCGATTGTTAATTTGAAACTCATAATTAAAGTTACTTTCGGAATCAATTTCTTATTAAAAATTTGAGTGTATGCAATTTCGCTAACTTTTTCTTTTGTACTTTCAACAACCCCATTTTCTACCATGTCGGCAATAGAAACCCACGAATATGACCCGTCTATCCAATATTGCATTTCGTGACGCGGCGGGGTTTTACCTAAATCAAAATCAACAATTTCACCTAATTTTTTTATTGGATAGTCATTGCCTAATAATTCTACTAAAACACTGCTTCTTAATTTTTCGCCCGTCATTCTATTTACCTCCCAACAAGTCGGTTATACTTTTAAGGGTGGCTTCAATTTGTGCGTCAAGGTTGGCTTTTGTTACAATATATTTCGCAATAAGTTCTTCGGGAGGCAAGATTTCTTCTTCTTCGTGCGGAAAACCGCAAAGGTCAAGATTATAATTTGTCTTTGCAAGGTCGCCGACAGAATAACATTTTGATTTATCAAAGCCGTTCTCGGTTAATGATGTACGATTATTCCACCACTCTAAAACTGGGGCAAAATGGGAAAATTGCATCGGTTTTGTTTTTGAAAAATGTTTATAACCCTTTGGCATATCAAGGCGATAGACCCAAACATTCTTTGTCGGTTCGGTTTTGTCAAAGAACAAAATATTTGTCGTTATGCTTGTATATGGAGCAAATACACTTTGTGGCAAGCGAATAATTGTGTGCAAATTAAACTCTTTAATTAGTTTCTCTTTTATACGGGCTTTTACTTCATCGCCGAAAAGAAAACCGTCTGGCAACACAACGGCAGAGCGCCCATTATATTTAAGACGATACATAATTACGGACATAAAAAGGTCGGCAGTTTCGCTGCTGCGCAAATCAGTTGGAAAGTTTGATTTTATTGCTTCTTTTTCGGTTCCGCCGTAAGGTGGATTCATTAAGATAATGTCAAATTTCTCACTATTAGTGTATTCGTTAACTTTTCGCTCCAAACTGTTGCCGTGAATAATTTCGGGATTGTCTATTTCGTGAAGCAACATATTGATAACGCAAAGCATATGCGGCAACGGTTTCTTTTCTATACCGAAAATGCTTTTATAGTATTTTAATTTATCGTCCGCACTTTTAATTTGCGGTTTTAATTCGTTAAGGCAACTTGTTAAAAAGCCACCCGTTCCGCAAGCAAAGTCCGCAATGCTTTCGCCAAGTTTGGGGGCGATGATTTTTGCCATAAATTCGGTAACGGCTCGCGGCGTATAATATTCGCCGGCATTTCCTGCACTTTGCAAACTTCGCAATATAGTTTCGTATATTTCGCCGAAAGCATGGCGGTCTTTATAGCCGTCAAAATCAAGTGTGTCAACTTCGTTTACAACTTGACGGAGTAAAACCCCGTCTTTCATATAGTTGTGATTATCTTCAATAGCGGAACGCACAATAATTTGTCTTGTTGTGGCATTATCCGGCAGAACAATATTTTTTAAGGTAGGAAATAAATCTTTATCAATAAAATTTAGAAGTTCATCGCCGGTTAAGGCGTTGCCGTCTTTTTTATCAACTGCCCAATTTTTCCAACGGAATTTTTGCGGAATAATAGACTTATAGTTATCTTCAATAAGTTCCCATTGTTCTTCTCTCTCATCATATATTTTCAAAAACAAAATCAAACCCATTTGTTCAATGCGTTGTGCGTCCCCGTTTATACCTGCGTCTTGACGCATAATGTCTTGTATCTTTTTAACAAAATTGCCTATTGCCATTTTTTACTCCTTTGTTATGCCGCCACATATAATTGACTTGTCAATTCTTTAACAGCC
>JAITOQ010000174.1 GCA_031289865.1 Clostridiales bacterium | reverse complement strand
CTCTATTCGATAAAATAAACGCGACTCTCGACCCCGA
Source organism: Clostridiales bacterium (assembly GCA_031289865.1). GTDB lineage: Bacteria > Bacillota > Clostridia > Christensenellales > JAISNN01 > JAISNN01. The sequence continues at coordinate 6,263 of JAITOQ010000174.1, read as the reverse complement.
CGACGTGATAAACATGCAATACACTTCGGGTACGACGGGTTTTCCCAAAGGCGTAATGCTCACCCACTACAACCTCGTCAACAACGGCAAGAGTATCGGCGACTGCATGAACCTCACCGAAAAGGATAGGTATTGTATTTGCGTACCGTTCTTTCATTGTTTCGGGCTTGTCCTAAGTATCTTTGCGAGCGTCACCCACGGCTCTTCTATGGTCCCTATAGATCATTATAGACCTACAAGCGTCATGGCGGCTATCACCGACGAAAAATGTACGGCGGTCAACGGCGTCCCGACGATGTTTATCGCCATGCTCGAACACCCCGATTTTGAAAAATACGATTTCTCCACTCTCCGCACGGGTATAATGGCGGGTTCGCCTTGTCCCGTAAAGGCTATGCAAGACGTCGTGGACAAGATGAACATGAAAGAAATCACGATAGTATTCGGTCAGACCGAATCCGCTCCCGGTTGTACGCAGACCACGGTAAACGACTCTCTCGAACGGCGCGTTTCTACCGTCGGGCGAACCCTCCCCCACGTCGAGGCAAAAATTGTCGATCCGGAGTCGGGCGCAACCCTTCCTCCGAATACCACGGGCGAATTTTGCGCACGCGGCTACAATATCATGAAAGGCTACTACAAAATGCCCGAAGCGACCGCCGCCGTCATCGACAAGGACGGTTGGCTGCATACGGGCGACCTCTGTACCGAGGACGAGCAAGGCTATTACAAGGTCGTCGGACGCATAAAAGACATGATTATCCGCGGCGGCGAAAACATCTACCCAAAGGAAATCGAGGAGTATCTATACACTCACCCGTCAATCAGCGACGTACAAGTCATCGGAGTCCCCAGCAAGCAGTACGGCGAAGAGGTCATGGCGGTAGTCGTCAAAAAGAAAGACACGGAGCTTAGCGAGGACGAAATCAAGGAATACCTAAAGTCGCGGATATCCCGCCACAAGGTCCCCAAATACGTTCGGTTTGTCGACTCCTTTCCCGTGACCGCCAGCGGCAAAATCCAAAAGTACAAGCTCCGCGAAGAAGCTATCGAAATCCTCAAGCTGCAAGAAGACGCGGCAATAGAAACAGCTTAGCTAAAGTTGAAAGTTGAGAATTGAAAGTTGAAAGTTGCGGATAAAAATAGGTCAAGAGCATTCCGCTACACTTCGGCATTCTAATTGTAGGGGACGATGCCCTCATCGTCCCGTATCCGAATAAAACAATCCGTTGTATTCCGTACAAAAGCCCGTTGTCATTCCGTACAAAAGCCCGTTGTCATTCTGAGCATAGCGAAGAATCTCAAATGTCAAGCCCTACAACCGCTACCCAAAAAATTATGTCAAAACAAAAAATTCGGCGGCATAGATTCCCCTCAGGGGAGGGGTGGCGCGGAGCGACGGGGTGGTTAAACGTCGGCACGGTTCAACGGTATAGTTAAACGGCAATCTGACTTGAAATTCTTCGCATTCGTTCAGAATGACACCTACTTTGAATCAATACGACACCAACTTTTCTTTTAATCCGCCATTCTGCATTCTGCATTTAACCAATAATTTTGTCTCACACCTCTAATCTCAAAAAAAACAAAAAAACGAGGTTCACATGAAACTATCTTTTTCCACTTTAGCGTGTCCCAATTGGACATTCGGCGAGATCACATCCGCGGCAAAGGACTTAGGCTACGACGGCATCGAGATTCGCGGCATGGGCGACGAGCTTTACGCTCCCAAACTCAAAATCTTTGACGACGCTCACCTAACCGAAACGCGCTCGAAGCTCGACGCCCTCGGTCTGTCCCTCCCTATCCTCTCGTCGGGCGCGACCCTCGGCGTATATTCAAAAAAAGACGACGCTATCAAAGAGTCGTCCGACTATATCGCGCTCGCTCAAAAACTCGGCGTTCCGTATATCCGCGTCCTCATTACCGCGGATGCTTTTCCAAACGGCGGCGACACGGAGCTGTTCCGCAAGTCCTATCTCACGGTTTGCCGCGAGGGCGAACGCGCCGGCGTGACTCCTTTGGTCGAAACAAACGGACTTTTCGCCGACACAACCCTCCTCAAAAAGGTCTTTGAAAGTATCGACAGCGAGAATAAGGGTATCCTTTGGGACGTCAACCACACCTTCCGCTACAATAGCGAACCCGTCGCCGAAACCCTCAAAAATATCGGCGCATACATTCGCCACGTCCACATAAAGGACAGCTTGATAGAAAAAGGCAAGCCCTCCTACAAGCTCCTCGGCTACGGCGATATCCCCGTCAAAACCGCCGTCCAAAAACTAAACGCCTCCGGCTACATGGGCTATTATTCCCTCGAATGGGTCAAGCGTTGGCAGTCCGACTTAGAAGCGGAAGGTATCGTTTTTGCACATACGATTAAGTATCTGAAAGAGTTGACAACATGACTTTTTTAATGCAGAATGCAGAATGCAAAATACAAAATTGCGGCGGCATAGATTCCCCTCAGGGGAGGGTGGCGGCGAACGCCGACGAGGTGGTTAAACGTCAATAGTCGGCACCGCCGACGGTGGTCAAAAAAACAGCGAACGCTCAAAAACGTTCGCTGTTTTCCTAATTTAACCCTTTATGTTTGTCTTTACCTTGCTTTCAAAGCCTTACTCTTCGATCCAAATCGCATACAAGGTTACATCGTCCTCAGCACTGCCTACATCCTCCGTCGTGTATGCCGCCGTAGTACTTCCCTCGGTCGTCGCCCAACCGCCAAAGGTGTAACCCTCGCGGTACGGGGCTAAAATCCCGTCTGTTGCGGTAGGATTGCTAATACTGCTTGACGTCTTTGTAAACGAAACCACATAGCTCTTGTCTGCAGACAACGTACAACCCCATACCACAGGACGGTTTGAAGAGTTCCAATAATTATTCCAATCGGTCGGCTTACTTGAACCCCCCGTATAAATTGTAAGTTTGCTACAATAAGAGAAAGCGTAATACCCGATACTTGTGACATTAGGAAGTATGATTGAGGTCAGTCCGCTACAAGAAGAGAAAGCCCACTCCCCTATACTTGTGACCTTAGGGATCGAGATCGAGGTCAGTCCTTTACAATTATAGAAAGCATAATTACCGATATTTGTGACCTTAGGCAGCGTGATTGAGGTCAGTCCGCTACACTTATAGAAAGCATAATTACCGATACTTGTACCGCCCGTTACAATCACCTCTCTGAGCGAAGTCGGAACATAGCTGCTATTATTACTATAACTACCCGCTCCGAATATATATCCGAAATGTACATCAATATATCCCGATCCGGACAGTATATCGGCGTACAGTTTATTCCCGACAAACGGTGCCGTCAGCTTAATCAACGCCGTACAAACGCTAAAGCTATTATCTATCTCCAATACATACTTTCCGTTATACGTCCTCGGTATAACTATCTCCGTCTCATTTTCCGTCGTTCCGACGCTTACCCTATAACCGCCCGTGATCGGAGTGAAGAGAAGTCCCTCCGAATAGTATTCTTCAGTCGGATCGCTTGGGGCGGTTGGAGCGTTTGAAATCCATTTCGCCGCGACCTTAATATTCGCGGTGACCTCTACGCTCCCGTCAAACCGAATAGAAGGGTTGTTGAAGTAAAACCAACCGCCAAAGGTGTAACCCTCTTTTGTCGGGTCAGCGGGGAGAATGATTGCTTCACCATCGTTGACCTCTATCGTCGTCGAGACCGCATCGTCCGATAGAAAGGTCACTTTGTAAGGGCCTACGACCGTACCGTCGACCGTACCGCACGCCGACAGCGTGAGTCCCGCGATTAAGCAAAGGACCGTGAGAAGTAGGATCGTTTTGATTTTGTTTTTTGATTGCTTCATAATGTTTTGCCTCCTTATTATGTTTTTTATTTGTTTTTTATTGGGTTTCTATTTAATACGACTGACTTTTTAGATTCTTCGCTTACGATCAGAATAACATTGACTTTTTTTATTCGGAACGGCACCGACCTTTCTTAATTGCACCGACTTTTTGGAAAATATTTCCATTAAGCCTATTTTATTATAACATACTCTTTCCGTTTTTTCAAGAGGTTTTGCAAAACTTTTTTTTCGGACAAAAAAATCAAAGGCACTGTGAATATTTTAAAGGCATTTGTCTATACTCTAAGAGCATTTATGCTTAATTTAAGGGCATTTTTGTATGATTTAAAGGGTATTGTGAAAAAATTAACACAAAATGCTTGACAAGCGCATAAAATAATAATATAATATGAGTATACAAAGTTAGCCGAATGAGACGTTTTTTGTAGGCTATCGATATACAAAGTTAGCCGCGATTGAAAAATTTTTCGTCGGCAAACCAAAAAAAACGGCTGTCGCCGTTTTAATTTGAAAACTGAATAAGGAGGTGCGTTTTATGGTGAAGCGTATTTGGAACGAATGGCAAAAGCTTTTAATCAAGTATTTTGCGGAGTTCGCCGAGATCGAAGTTACAAAATATAAGTGGTAACTTTGACCTCGACGGTTGTCGGTGCAATGCCTATGGGGCGTTGTTTTTTTTTGTCTTTTTTCATGAAAAATACCAATTACCGACATCGTTCCACACCGACTGTTTATCGGAGCAAAGCGACACCTTACTTTTCAACTTTCAACTCTCAATTTTCAACTTAAAAAACGCTTCTGTTTTTTCTATGCTTTTTCAAAGATCGGCAGTTCGTCGATTTCCGCTTTAATCGACAAAGTTTGTCCGCCTTCAAAAATTTCCCCCGTGCTGTGGAGCTTCCATTTTGAGCCTTTAGGGAGCTTGACTTCTTTTGTCGTTTCGCCCTTATTGACGACGGGCGCGATAATGTAGTCGTCGCCGAGCATATACTGCTGTTTGACCTCTTCCATTCCCTCGTTCGGGTAGCTGTATTCCATATATCTCACTATCGGCTCGCCCGATTTTCTCGCGGCTTTCGCGTATTTTATGATATAATCGGAAAATTTGAGGTGGAAATTCGCCGCATGGCGGCACAGCTCCGCGGTTTTTTGATTCCTTAGACGCCAAAGCGACAGCGAATATTGCATCATCGGCATGAGCGTCGAGCATTCCGCCCAACGCACAAACAGCTCGTGGTCATAAAATTCTTGCGGACGCCAAAAATCCGACGCAAGCCCGCCGCCTATCATGTCCGGGCAAGAGAACGGGTGACCCGTAATACCTAAGAGCAAGCTATTCGGGATCAATGCGCGTACGCCGCCGTATTCAGCCCAACGATGACGCTTGTCGCCCAATCTCTGCGCCACGCCGATACCGCCGCCCTTAAAGCTTGCGCGAAGCTCGTTAAACGGAAAATTGAGCGCGGATTTCATCCACAGCTCCGTCTGCCCGTTAGGCGAAACCCCGCCCGCGGTAATGTCGTCTGCGCGGTAAAATTTGTTGTCCGCGGCGTCTTGTTTAAAGCCGTCCGCGTCGTATTCGGTCATAAGCCCCCTAACGACGCCGAAAAACCATTCGACGGCTTTCGGTGCGGAAAAATCCAAGACCGCGTCGCTCCCGTCCCACCATTTGCGGAACGCAACCGTCCCGTCGGCATTCTTCACCAAACAGTCGTTGTCCGCAAGATAAGTAAAATCGGGCGCATTCTTATCGACGAACGGCACTATCCACAGTATCACCTTAAAGCCCATTTTGTGTAACTTTTCGACCATGCCTTTAGGGTCGGGAAACCGCTTTGACTTAAACCGCCAATCACCGAAAGTCCTTTGCCAACCGTCGTCGATGATGATTTCGCCCGCGGGCATTCCGCATTCCAAAATGCTCTCCGCATAGCGCAATACGCCATTTTGGGTCTGCCGTTTTTTCATTTCGATCCAAGTACAATATTGCGGAATCTTAAACATCAGCTCGTCGGGCATATTGCCGTCGGGTGGGAAATGCGCCTTGCTCGCCGCAAGAAACGCGCCCTTTAACGTCTCGTACCCCTCGTACAGCTTGATCTCCGCGGTCTCCGACTCAAACTTGACATGTCCCTTTTGAAAAGTCGTGACGAATCCGTCCTCCGACCAAACATATCTACCCTTGTTGCTTACAAAAAACGGTGAGGATTGATCGCCGAAACCCGAAACGCTGTTGTCTTGATAGTAGTCGCGTACCGCGTTCACGGGCATCTGTACGCCGTCGCCGATCTTCCCGCCGTACCAATATTCGTTCGGTAACATGTCGATTTCAAGTAAATACTTCATTTTCTATATCCTTTTTATTTTATTTTTTATTTTTTTGTGGAAATTAGTGGTTGCAAAGACAAAATTTGTGAACAAATT
>JAITOQ010000166.1 GCA_031289865.1 Clostridiales bacterium | reverse complement strand
TTGGTTTCCAAATATTTAGCTTGATTTTTCGGAGGAACTTTTAATATGGATAAGATATACAGCTATTCAAAAAACAGAGAACTTTTTAACAGAGCGCTAAAGGTGATTCCTACGGGCGTTCACGGTCACTTAGGTCCGTCAAACGGCTGCGCGATACCCGTCGATTACTTTCCGATTTTTTCGCAAAAGGCGAAAGGCGCGTACTTTTGGGACGTCGACGGCAACAAATTTATCGACTATATGTGCGCATACGGTCCTAATATTTTAGGCTACGGCGACGAGGACGTCGACAGAGCGGCTATCGCTCAAATCCGCAAGGGAAATTGCGTTACTATGCCCGACGAGGTTTTAGTCGAATTTGCCGAACTCATGACCTCGACGACAAAAAAAGATTGGGTGTTTTTCTGTAAAAACGGCGGCGACGTCACAAGCCTTGCGGTCATGACCGCACGCGCCGCAACGGGCAGAAAAAAAATCGTTATGGTCAAGGGCGGCTATCACGGCGTCGCGCCGTGGACGGGCAAGCCCGGTTATGCGGGTATCCTCCCCGAGGACATCGCAAACAACCTCTATGTACATTGGAACGAAATATCGGAGTTTGAAAAGCTCATCAGCGAAAACCCGGGGCAGATTGCCGCGTTTATCGCGACGCCTTATCATCACCCCGCTTTTGAGGACAACGCGTTGCCCGCGCCCGGTTATTGGAAGGCTATCAGAGACCTCTGTACAAAGAACGGCATAGTTCTCGTCATGGACGATATTCGTTGCGGTTTTAGACTTGATATCGAGGGTTCGGACTCGCATTACGGGGTAAAAGCCGATTTGATCACATTCTGTAAAGCCATTGCAAACGGCTATAACGTATCCGCGCTTTGCGGTGTAGACTCGCTTAAGGGCGCGGTCTCCGACGTGTTTTACACGGGTAGCTATTGGCTGTCCGCGGAACCGTTTGCCGCGGGACTTGCGTGTATACGCAAGATGAAAGAGGAAAACACCGTCGCGAAGCTCCGCTTTATCGCGGATAAGCTCCACCGCGGATTAAAGGACACCGCAAAAAAGAACGGGCGCGAGCTTATTATCACGGGCGAACCCGTTATGTGGTATATGCGCCATGCAAACGACGAGAGCTTCTTTATGCATCAAGCGTGGGTCGCGGAGTGCGTACGCCGCGGAGTGTTCTTTACAAATCATCATAACCAATTTATCAACGCCGCCGTAAGCGACGAGGATATAGCGTTTACGCTCGACGTCGCCGACAGAGCTTACAAGGCGATTAAGGACAGATTTTAATGAAATTTTGATAAGGAAACTCCTTTTATGAGGCGTTTCCTTATCTTTAATTTAAAGACAAAATCCAAAAAAAATAAAAAAAAGGAGTAAAGACACAATGGCACTGACAAAGCAAGAATGGGTCGGTCTTGAAAAGCAAGCCTATGCACTTCGAGACCTTTGCTTGGACACCATCAACTGGGCGGGCAGCGGACACTGGGGCGGAAGCTCAAGCGTCGCTGACATTTTAACCCTGCTCTACTACAAGTACGCAAAATTTGATCCGAAGAACTACGAGGATCCCAACAGAGACAGAGTAATCGTTTCAAAGGGACACGTCGGCGTAATTCTCGCGCCGCTCTTCGCACTCCTCGGACTCGTCAAAAAAGAGGACTTAAAGACCTTTAATTTGACGGGCAGCAAGCTTGGTATTCATCTCGACAGCAACAAGGTTCACGGTTTGGACGCGTCTACGGGTTCGCTCGGACACGGTTCGTCCATCGCGCTCGGTATGGCTCTTGCCGCTCCGCTTCAAGGCAGAAAGTATAAGACCTTTTTGGTGCTTGGCGACGGCGAATGCGACGAGGGATCCGTTTGGGAGGCGGCTATGGCGACCTCGCATTTCAAAAACAGAGGCTCTCTCGACCTCATCACGATCGTTGACCGCAATCACAACATGATCGACGGAAACACGGAGGACGTCATGGCTCTCGAACCGTTTGAAGATAAGTGGAAAGCCTTTGGGTTTGAAACTATCACGGTAAACGGTCACGATCTCCCCGCGCTTGCGGAAGCTCTTGAAAAAGCCGTTGCGGGCGGACCTAAGCCGTTTTGTATCATAGCCGATACGATCAAGGGCGTAGGAGTTTCGTTTTCGTCGGGTAACTACAAGTGGCATTACGGCGCGTTTGACGAGGCAAAATACACCACGGCTAAAAAGGATTTAAAGGAATATTCCGAACAAAGAATCGCGAAAGCGGAAAAGGAGGGTAAATAATATGGCAGGCGGAATTACATTTACCGCGGTTGAGAGTACAAAACTCGCTACCGCCGAAATCTTCGGAAAAACCATTGCGGAGTTGGGGGCAAAGGACAAGTCTATAGTTTGTTTGAGTCCCGATCTCGCAACCTCCACAAAAATGATCGACTTTTTTACCAAATACCCCGAGAGATTCTATAACGTCGGTATCGCCGAACAAAACATGATCGGTATCGCCGCGGGTATGGCAAAATCGGGCTTGACGGTCTTTGCGTCGTGCTTTTCGGTATTCGCGAGCCTTCGCGCTCTCGATCAAGTTCACACCGATATTTGCTACCAAAACGTCAATGTCAAATTGATCGGAACTCACGGCGGGACTTCTTTCGGTCAAGCGGGCTCTACCCACCATGCTATCGAGGACATCGGAGTAATCCGTCCTCTCGTCAATATGACGGTCATCGTCCCGGCGGACGGACTCGAAACCGCAAACGCGGTCAAAGCCGCCGCAGCGACCCCCGGACCTTTCTATATCCGTATCAACAGAGGCTTCGATAACGTCGTTTACAGTACGTCGGATTACGGCTTTGAGGTCGGCAAGGCGGTCACTATGCGCGACGGTACGGACATTACGATTATTGCATGCGGTTCTTGCGTCTATCAAGCGTTGCAAGCGGCGAGTATTCTCGACTTTGACTACAAGCTAAAAGCACGCGTCATCAATATGCACACCATCAAGCCTATAGACAGAGACGCCGTACTAAAGGCAGTTGCGGAAACGCGCAAAATCATCACCGTCGAGGATCACACGGTTATCGGCGGGCTCGGCAGCGCGGTTGCGGAGGTTATCGTCGAGGGCGGCAAAGCGTGCCTCTTAAAGAAACTCGGCATTCCGGATAAGTGGTCGCCGATCGGACTTCACGAAGACCTCATGGCAAATCACGAAATCGACGCGCAAGGCATAGTAAAGAACGTACTTGAGATAATGAAGCAAGACGTCGAAAAAGACGAAAATTGGGGCGACGAGGTGTAATTATGGCTGAAGAAGTGAAAATCACTCAAAGCGATCTATACGCCGCGAGGATATTTCTCCATGCTGCGGTGCCGCTTTTAAAGGTTATCTGCGAAAGCGAACCGAAGTACGGCGATAAATTCAAGGGCAAAAGCTTTGTGTTTCAAGTCAGCGCGCTCTATGCGGACGCGCCGGGCGGGAAACTCGCTACGCATTTCTCCGTCGAGGACGGAGTTTGGACGACGCACGCGGGCGTGACCCACGACGCGCCGACCGTCGAGTTTCTTTTCCCAAACCTCAAAAAGCTCATCATTTTCTTTTCGGGCAAGGGTATGCCACTCCCGAAAATCAAGGGGCTGTCAAAGCTCGGCGTTTTTGTGCCGATCCTTCTCGCGCTCCTCAGAATGGCGGGACTTATGCAGGCAAAGGACAAGCCCGAAAAGCTTGAGGATCAAATTATGCTGTGTAAGCTGTATCTCTATCTTTTACCGAACGGGATCAGCCAGCTAAACAAAATGGGTCACCCCGATGTGACCGTCGTGACAAAAACAAGCCCCGACCGCGCCTACGCGCTTGCGATAGACGGTTATCCCGAATTGCAGTCGTGGATACGCGTCAAGGCGGGTAAGAGTATGTCCGGACGCGGCGAATACAAGAGATGTAAGCCGTTCCTAACCATGAAGTTTGCCTCTCCGTCGCTTGCGCTCGATATCTTGATGTCAAAAGCGGATATGGTAGATTATATGGGGTCGGGAAAATTGGTCGTCGACGGCGCACCCGAATTCGGCGGCACGGTCGGCGGGCTTATGTTTAAGGTCGCATACTACGCTCAAGGAACATATCTGGACGCGGAAAAATAAGATTTTATTTTTTTGATAAGAATAGGGCAGAGACAAAATTTGTGAACAAATTTTTTCTCTGCACTCTTTTCAAAAACTTTACCACTTTTAATAGAAGATCAAAAAGCAGCTGTCTTAAAATAAAGATAGTTGCTTTTTTTGTGAATGTCGTTGTCATTCTTCGCGTTCGCTCAGAATGACACTCGCTTTCTAATCTCAACTTTCAACTCTCAACTTAAAAATCCTTTCTCAACTTTCAACTTAAAAATCCTTACTTTTCAACTCTCAACTTTCAACTCTCAACTTAAAAAAACCCTTGACTAAACGGTGCTTTTATGATAAAATAAAAAAACAAGAGGTGAATTTATGGCAAAACCAAAGAAAAAAAAGCTCTTTAAAGCCCTCATAATAGTTTTTGTGAGCATTTTTTGCTTGCTTACGGCGGGAGTGTTTGTCGTCGGGCATGTCTTTTATGAGGCTGTGCTTGTCCGCGGCTCGTACTTTTACAACACTATCGGAATGGGCGCGTATTCTACCGATGACGCGGAGTATGTAGAAAAGCGGATTGAGAAATTAAAAAAAGACGGGGCGGTTGACGTTCGATTGACCGCCTTTGACGGGGTTTCGTTACACGCGTTTCGGATTGAAAACGATAAAGCTGCGGACAAAAATAAGTGGGCGATCGTTGTTCACGGATACAACAGCAGCGCGGTCAGCATGTCGGGCTATGCGGAGCGTTTTTTGGATATGGGCTACAACATACTTATGCCCGATCTCCGCGGTCACGGCGCGACGGGCGGGGATATCAGCATGGGTTGGTACGATCGGCTCGACCTCGTAAAATGGTCGGAAATGCTTGTCGGCGAAAACCCGAATGCAGCGATCATTTTTTACGGGGTTTCGATGGGCGGCGCGACGGTTATGATGGCGTCGGGCGAAAATTTACCGTCGAACGTGAAAGCTATAGTCGAGGATTGCGGGTACACCTCCGTATACGACGAGTTTTATTATCAAGCGGGCGTTCTTTACGGGATACCCGGCTTTCCGTCCGTGGACATAGTGAATGTCACGGGTTATATCCGCGGCGGGTTTTCCTACAGAAAAGCAAGCGCGGTCGAGCAAGTAAAAAAATCAAACACACCGATATTTTTTATCCACGGCGGGAGCGACACCTTAGTCCCTACAAAAATGGTATATCCGCTCTACGAAGCGGCAAATTGCGAAAAAGAGCTTTTGGTCGTCGACGGCGCGGAACACGGTGAATCGGTCTATGCTCTCGGCGCACAGTATTGGGTATATGTGAAAAACTTTTTGGATAGATATGTATCGGAGTAAAAAATTCCAAAAAAAGTCCCATTTGAGTCAAATAGACTATTGACATACTTCTCATTCTATAGTATAATATTGCACAGTGTATTCATTTTGATTGCGCTGTGCTATTTTTATACAACATTTATGCGATAGGGGGAAACGGAGAGAAAAATGTCTAAGATCGGGCAACTAAAGCAATCTGCTATCGGATTTGCGAGAGAAATCAAGCAGCATTGGAGCGTACCCTCCGAGGGAAATTACGTTCCGTACAAAGAGATCGTCTGTTACAGTATTACGGGGTTTGGGAGGGAGCTTGTCGGAAACTTGCTCGGCTCGTTCGGCTTAGGCGCGGGCAGCTTTCTCCTCGCTATCGTTTGGGGTATCAGACCGACGCATCTCTTGTACATGTCTATTATGTTGACGGTGGTCAATATATTCAGTTCGTTCATTCGCGCAAAAATCATAGACAGTACGCGTACGCGTTGGGGGCGGTTTAGACCGTACATATTGTTTTCGGGTTTTCCCGTCGTGGCAATGTGTATAGTCTTTGTCTTTATAAATCCTTTTTACATAAGTTACGTCGCAAAATTAGTAATCATATTTTTGTTCGTGAC
>JAITOQ010000047.1 GCA_031289865.1 Clostridiales bacterium | reverse complement strand
ATTTCACTGCAAAGCACTTTCACTCTTCTGTAGAAAAATTTAGTTGAGGCTTTACGTGTTAGATTCTTCGCTATGCTCTGAATGACACATACTCTCGTAGTAGTTATAGGACGATGTGGTCATCGTCCCCTACGGAAAGACACGACACAAACTTAAAGCGGTGGATCGAACTTAATAAATTATTAGACTATTTGAAAAGAGCGCGAGAAAAAATTTTCTAGAAAATTTTGTCTCGCACCTATATTATCATTTTTTTATTTTTCTTCATCTTTTTTTCTAATGTCTTTTCTCATGACTTTACCGCTGACGGTTTTGGGGAGAGCGTCGACGAATTCGACGATACGCGGGTATTTATACGGCGCGGTGGCTTTTTTGACGTGCTCTTGAAGCTCTGTTTTGAGCGCGTCGGAGGGCAAATAGCCTTTGGCGAGTACTATTGTGGCTTTGACTATTTGACCGCGCAATGCGTCGGGTACGGCTGTGATGGCGCATTCGAGGACGGAGGGGTGTTCGTGGAGCGCGCTCTCGACCTCGAAAGGTCCTATGCGGTAGCCGGAGCTTTTGATGATATCGTCCTTGCGTCCGACGAACCATAGATAGCCGTCGGCGTCGGCGTATGCGAGGTCGCCCGTCCCGTAGTACGCGCCGCCGAGGGCGGCTTCGGTGCGTTCCGCGTCCTTGTGATAGCCCATGAGGAGGGAGTAGTTGTCGTATCCGAGCCGAATACCTATCTCGCCGATTGCGCCTTGAGGGACTATGCCGCCGTTGTCGTCTATGAGATCGACGCGGTATGCGGGGGACGGACGGCCCATAGAGCCTTGTTTTGGGGTGAGGCAAGTGAATGTTCCCGCAATGATTGCGGATTCGGATTGACCGAAGCCCTCGCGGATCTGTAGCCCCGTTATACGTTCAAATTGATTGTAGACTTCGGCGTTGAGCGGTTCGCCCGCGGTCGAGCAGTGCTTGATGCCGGAGAGGTCGTATTTTGAAATGTCCTCCTTGACGAGAAACCGATAGATTGTCGGCGGTGCGCAAAAGGTAGTCACCTTGTACTTTGAGAGGAGCGGGAGAACGTCGGTCGGGGTAAAGCGTCCGTAATAGTCGTAGCCGAATACCGCGCTCCCCGCGATCCATTGCCCGTAGATTTTTCCCCAACTGAATTTTGCCCAACCCGTCTCCGCCATAGTGAAATGCAAGCCGTCGTCGAGAACGCCGTGCCAAAAAGCCGCGTTTACGATATGCCCTAAAGGGTAGGTGTAGTCGTGAGCGACCATTTTGGGAAAACCCGTCGTACCCGACGTGAAATAGACGAGCATCATGTCGGTGTTTTCGTTCTTTATCTTTTTGTATTCGGGGGAAGCGACCGCAAACTCCGTGAAGAGGTTTTTGAATACGCTTTCGCCCGTCGTAAAGATTTGGGACAGAGTAGGGCAGTCGCCGAGTGCTATCTTGAGATGCGAAACGATTTCAGGCTCGTTGACGGCGAAAATCAGCTTGACGTCCGCGCTGTTGACGCGGTAGGAGATATCTTTTGGCGTCAGCATACACGTCGCGGGAATGATTACCGCGCCGACCTTGTGCGCCGCAACCGCGACGATCCAATATTCGTAGCGGCGGTTGAGCATGGTCATGACAAAATCACCCTTTTTTATCCCGTACTTTTGCATAATGTGCGCGGCCTTGTCGGATAGGACGGAGACATCTTTGAAAGTCAGGATTTTTTCTTCGCCTTGATCGTTGCACCAAACGAGAGCGGTCTTGTCGGGAGTCTTTTCGGCATACTTGTCTATGACGTCGTAGCCGAAATTAAAATTGTCCTTGACCGAAATCTTGAGATCTTGATAAAAATCGTCGTAGTCCTTAAATTCGGTGCGGTTTAAAAAATCGTTTAAGAGATTCATACCGTTTTTTTCCTTTATGTGCGGTTTTTGGGGGCTAAAGCCGATAAAACCATGTTTTTTTGGTCGTTTGTTATTTTTGATATGTAATATTCTAACATAGTTTTGAGAAAAAGACAAAGGTTTTTTAAGTAATAAGTAACAAGTAACAAGTAATAGGTGCGGAATTAAGTAAAAAATAGGCGTCATTCTGAGCGTTAAGCGGAGAATCTAAAACGTCAAAAGGGGTTCGCCTTTGTTAAGGTCAATGTTCTTATCCCTCGCAACCTACGTTTCCGTTGCGTGCCGCTCCGAAATATTTTTTCTGATTAGCGGTTTTTGAACTGATTTTTATTCCCAAGAATCTTTTTATGTCATATTCATATGAGCTACTGAGTGAGCCGGCGTACAAATTAGAACCGCTAACGACCGCGCCGACTAACGTACTTGCGTTTAACCGTCCGACGACAAATCCCATGTTTGGATTCAAATCTTGTCCGTCCATAAGCCCGTATCCGTCAAAATAAATATTTGTAGCCGTTACTTCCGTATCGCTGATTGTAGAGCCGCTATAGGCGTATCCGACGATTCCGCCTATCGAACGGTTTGCCTTTACTATGTAGCTATGAATTGCGGCTATCACCTTGCACACCGAAACGGTTCCGCCTTGTAATGTTCCGGTAATCCCGCCTAAGTCACCGTTACCGAGCAGTTCTCCGCCGATATAACTTGAATTTGTGATGATTCCTCTCGTATAACCCGATATTCCTCCCGCGGAAGACTGCGTTCTGCGGCTATATACGGAACCCGTTACAACAACATTGTCTATTCTGCCTGCTGTTCTCAACAGACCGGTTACTCCTCCGACAAAATACCAATAGCTTCCGTCGTGTTGAGAGTTGTCGATTATCGCGCTTTCGATCCAGAGACTTGACAGCGTGAGATTTTGAACCGTTCCGTAAAGACTTCCAAACATACCAAAGTAGCCGTCACTGTTAGCCTTACCCGTCTGTATTACAATACTCATGTTTGCAATCGTTTTTCCATTTCCGTCCAGCACACCTCCGAAGCTATTTATCGGAAGCCATGAATTTCCTAAAGAAATGCTGCACATCAAGCGTATTGTTTTTCCGGACATGTTGGAGGAGGTGTCCGCATCGCAAAAGGTTTTAAAGCCTATAAGCTGATTTTCAGTATAGATCTCGTAGGTTTGAGTTCCGTCAATCAGACATTCCGCAAAGCTCTTTTCCGTCCATTTTGCAACAAGTGTAATCCCGTTAATTTTTATCTTATAGCCGGACACTCCGAAAGCAATACTTCTTTCAATTCCGTCGGATTCCGTCCAAATCCATACGCCTTTATAGCCGCCTCTTATCGAGGTAGGTAGGCTCATAGCCTCGATCTCGCTTTGGGTGCCTCTGATACTAAACTTGTAACCCGTCCCATCGTTTGGATCAAAATTTAGGGTCAAGATATCATCCAATTGCGCATAAAAAATCCGATTGCCTATCGAGCCTTTCAAAAGAAACGACACGGCTACTTTGTTATCGGTCTCATACCAATAGAGAAATCTGTAATTAGGCAAATCTTGTCCGTCGATTAAGGTATAGTCTGCTCTCGTGTCGTATTGACCGTCAATTATGACTGTATAAATCACGTATGTTATATCAAATACAACTCTTTCCCACACCGCGACAAGTGTAATGTCTCCGTCCGTTTGGTAAATCTTCCCATCGTAATATACTTTTCCGTCGTCACCTAACCAATAAGACAACTCATAACCATCCTTTTGAGATGTCGGCAGTGCAATCGATCCATTATAGACAATAGTTTCGCTACCCTTTTTTAAAATAATTCCTCCGTCGGCGTCATATGTGAGAATATATGTGTTTGCTTCATATATTGCGGTCAAGGTGACACTCGCACGAAGGTCTTTCCAATAGTCGCCGCGCTCGTATGTGTTGCCGTCGCCGTCGATCCAATTTAAAAACAAATAACCCGTTTTAATCGGATTGACGACATCAAAATGACCGTAATATTCGACATTCACGTTTGTTCGCAATGTGCCGCCGTCCGTATTAAAGGTGATTGCGGTTTCGTGTACGGCTATTTTGTCGGCATATTGGCTCCACGACATATTTGCTTGATACCATAGCGCATTAAGCGTAGGCACATAGACCTTTTCTACCGCCGACCCGTCAAGTACGCCCGCCGCCGCGTCCACCGTCTTTCCGTCCGAATTGCCTAAGATAAAAATCTCTTTTAGATTTGGACTCGATACAAACGCACGATCGCCGACAGAAGTGTATCCGTCCAAATACAGTGTGCTTGCCGTTCCGCGATAGGCGATCAATACGCTCCCAAGCGTAACTCGTTCTCCGATTGCATCTAAAAACCAGCTTGTATCTTGTACGCTTGCGTCGGCTACGTATGCGAGGCTTGTTGAAGTGATCGACGATAGATTTGTACACTCTGAAAACACACCTTTTCCGAGGGTTTGTGCTTGATTCAAATCGACACTTTGTAAATGCGGATTAGCGATAAGCGCATAGTTTCCGATCGTTGTTACGCTTGCCGGTACGACATATCCCTTTTCTGTTTTGCCGGACGGATAGTTGACGAGAACCGTCTTGTCCTTGCTGTACAAAATGCCGTTTTCGACGGTATAGTACTGTGATTCCGTAGCCCCCCAAAACGCGAACGCCTCTAACTTTACGCAACCCAAAAACGCTCCGTCTCTGATCTCCCTAAGGTTTTCGCATAAAAGCACCGTCTTTAAATTGCCCCTATTTCTAAACGCCGCGCCGTCAATCGAGACCACTTTTTCTCCGTAGAGTTCATTCGGTATGATCAAGCTTGACGGATCTATCCCGCTTTTTAAGCCGGTTATTCTGACGCCGCCCGTCACCGGCTCAAACGTAAACATACTTTCTATTTGATCGTTTGCTTGCCTATC
>JAITOQ010000002.1 GCA_031289865.1 Clostridiales bacterium | reverse complement strand
GTGCGCTATCTCTTTTTGGGGAGCGCGGTCGTGCTTGCCGCGGCTTTTGTCTTTACATTATGCTTTGTCAAGAGAGAAGATAGGATTAGCTTTGCTGATTCGGAGTAAAATACGATGATATTATTGCATACTTGTTGCGCGCCGTGCGCCTTAAAATGTGTCGAAACCCTAAAGGACGAAAGGGTCGCTCCTACTGTGTTTTTTTATAATCCGAATATTCACCCGTATACGGAATATAAAAGCCGAGCGGATACGCTAAAGGACTTTTGTAAAAACGAGGGTCTTCCTTTGATAGAGCACGGTGGCTACGGGCTTCGGGACTTTTTGGCGTTGACCGCCGAATCCCGCGAGGGACGCGGACGATGTAGGCTTTGTTATGCGGAGCGGCTGGATACCACTGCAAAATATGCCGCCGAAAACGGCTTCGAGGGATTTTCTACCACCCTTTTAATCAGTCCGTATCAAGACCACGAGAGCTTAAAGGAGATAGGGGAGCGCGCCGCGGCGCGTTTTGGGACGGAGTTTTTGTACCGTGATTTTAGACCGCTGTTCCGTGCGGGACAAGCTATGGCGCGTGAAAAGACGCTGTATATGCAAAAATATTGCGGCTGTATTTTTAGCGAAGAGGAACGGTATATTAGGAATTAGCGCAAGAGATTTACAAACGATATAATAGGAATTAGTGAAAGGAGATTCACAAATGTATAAAAAAATAACAAATTCTTCGGCGGTTAGATCGCAAAAATCCGTTTCCGCCGCGCTCATCGAATTGATGAACGAAATGCCTTATGAGGACATTACGGTGACGGATATATGCCAAAAAGCGTGCGTTGTCCGTAAGACCTTTTACCGCAATTTTAATGCGAAGGGCGACGTGGTGCAATATATTTTGGACGACGCTTTTAAGCTGTTTTCGTCGACCCTCGATTTATCCCATACGGATATACGGAATATCTTGGAGAAAATCTATACCCACATCAAGGAAAAGGGAAAATTTATCGTCCTATTAGTCCAAAACGGGCTTGTTAGGTTTGTGCAAAAGACGATGGTCGATTTTATAAACGCGGAAAAGCTGTACGAAAAATTAAAGGCTCAAAACATAAAAGAGGAGCATCTCAAATACCTCTCGACCCAAATAGCCGTCATATTTGTCGGCATGGTAGAGACATGGGCTGAAACGGGCTTTGTCGAAACCCCTAACGAGCTTGCGGAAATCACAAGGGACTTGATGTACGGGAAGTTTTATGATTGAGCAACGCGGCAACGTGACGCTGCATCCACTTTTGCAACAGACGGGGTGGAAAAATTGTCCGTAGTAGCCCGTTCACCGATTTTTTTAATGCAGAATGCAGAATGCAAAATGCAGAATGCAAAATGCAGAATGCAAAATGCAGAATTGCGGATTTAAATGTAGGGGCGACCGCCTCGGTCGCCCGTAATCCGTATCAAAATGTAGGGGACGATGCCTTCATCGTCCCGTATCCGTATCAAAATGTAGGGGCGACCGCCTCGGTCGCCCGTGTCATTCTGAACTTGCGAAGAATCTAAAACGATATCTTTGAATTATATCTCTTTCTATCCGCAATTCTGCGTTCTGCATTTAAAAAAAACTCAAACTACGCATTGGAACATGCCTCAAACTACGCATTTTATTTTCCTCAAACTACGCATTGTAATTGACAACAAACTCTGCATCGGTTATAATATATGCGGAGGTAGCGGAAATGGAAGATTATTTACCAAGGCTCATCGAAGCCAAAATACAAGACAAGCTGGAATCTGCCGGCGGTATTGTGATAGAAGGTCCGAAATGGTGCGGAAAATCCACTACGGCGAAGCGGTTCGCAAAGACGGTGGTGGATTTGCAAAAGCCAAGTACGTTTAAAAAATATAAAGTCTTTTCCGATATGGGCGACGAGCATCTTTTACAAGGCGAGAAACCGCTCATGTTTGACGAATGGCAAAAGATACCCGATATTTGGGATTATATCCGCGCCGACATTGACGAGCAAAGGGGCAAGGGGTTATACATTCTTACGGGGTCGGCTAAGCCTTTAGAAAATGCGGACAGACACAGCGGAACGGGTCGGATTATACATGTTAAAATGCTGACTATGTCGCTATGGGAATCAAAGGAATCGACGGGAGAAGTGTCGCTCGGCGAATTGTTTAAGGGCAAGAAAAGTATATCCGGAGCTAACGATTATACTCTCGGCAAAATCGCATATTTGGTATGCCGTGGCGGGTGGCCCGATTCGGTTGGGAAAACAGCCGAAAAAGCATTGTCCGCAGCAAGAGATTATATCGTATCATTGGTTGAAACGGATATTACAAGCGTAGACGGAATTAAGCGCAACCCCGCAAGAGCGAGGGCAATTCTTCGTGCGTACGCAAGAAATATTTCAACACCGGCACGGCTTGCCACTATTCAAGGCGATATCGAAGCGAACGACGCGGTGTTAGATTCGAGGACACTCGACTCCTATCTCTCCGCATTCGAGAAGCTCTTTGTCATCAGTGATTTGGATGTTTGGTCGCCTAAGCTGCGTTCAAAAACCGCATTGCGTACAACCAACGTGCGCCAATTTACCGATCCGTCGATAGCCGTTGCCGTGCTTGAAGCGTCACCCGATGATTTGATAAACGACCTCAATACTTTCGGTTTACTCTTTGAAAGTCTGTGCATACGCGATTTGAGAGTGTATGCCGAGAGCTTAGGCGGTCAGATTTTTCAATACCGTGATGCGGACGGGCTGGAAGCGGATGCAATCGTTCATCTGTATAACGGCAGTTGGGGTGCTATTGAAATAAAATTGGGGGGAGATGAGAATATCGAGTTGGGAGCAACGCACCTATTAGCCTTAAAAAGAAAAGTCGATACCGAAAAAATGAGAGAGCCAAGTTTCTTGATGATCTTAACGGCGGGACAATATGCCTATCGCCGTCCGGACGGCGTATCTGTCGTACCGATAGCTTGTTTAAGGGCTTGAGAATGCAGAATTGCGGATAAAAAGCGAGTGTGTTCGCCGACGGGGGCGGTGCAATTTATCACATTTGATGATTGCGCCGCTCCTTACTTTTTATGGAAAAAGTAAAATTTTTATTTTTTTTCGCAAAAACGGTTGACACACATACCGTAATTGTGTTATTATCTTAGCATTAAAGACGCAAGGAGCGTACAATGTCGTACGGTTTAGGGCGTCTTTTCGTTTTTTTTTTCGGTCGGGTACAACGGCGTATCTTCCTATATGAGGGAGGTATGCCGTTTTTTTTAATTTGATAACCGTTGTCCGCGCAGAAAATACCATACGCTTCGCGGAGTCGGGAAATAAAAAAATTTATGTTTAAGGAGGGTTTTGTATGGGTTTAACAGATTTAGAAGACTTAGTAGCGGGCTTGACGACAAGTCTTGAGGCAACGGAGGGACTAATCTTTGCGATTTGGTTTCTACTTGGGGCTGCGCTGGTGTTTTTTATGCAGTGCGGTTTCGCGATGGTGGAGTCGGGATTGACGAGAGCCAAAAACGCGGGCAACATCATCATGAAAAATCTCATGGATTTCGCTATCGGTACGGTCGTGTTTATGACACTCGGTTTCGGACTCATGATGGGCGCGGATTATGTCGCGGGGATATTCGGCGTACCGAATCTCGACATATTTTTTCGCCTAAACGATCCGGAGATAGCGTCGAGTTTCGTTTTTAATCTCGTATTTGCGGCGACGGCGGCGACGATCGTGTCGGGCGCGATGGCGGAGAGAACGAAATTCTCCGCATACTGTATCTACAGCTTGATTATCAGCGCGGTCATCTATCCGATTGAAGCGGGCTGGGTTTGGAATAGCGCGGGCTGGCTTGTCGGGCTTGACTTCGTTGATTTTGCGGGATCTGCGGCAATCCACATGGTGGGCGGTATCACCGCGTGTGTAGGCGCGCTCTTTCTCAAACCGCGTCTCGGAAAATACAGAAAGCAAAAGGACGGGACTATCAAATCCGTCGCTATTCCCGGACACAATCTCGCGATTGCCGCGCTCGGCGTCTTTATACTTTGGTTCGGTTGGTACGGCTTTAACGGTGCGGCGGCAACCTCTATAGAACAATTGGCGCGTATCTTTGTGAATACCACCATTGCTCCCGCGGTCGCGTGTGTGGCAACTATGGCGTTCACATGGATAAAAAACAAAAAACCCGACGTCTCTATGACGCTTAACGGCGCGCTTGCGGGGCTTGTCGCTATCACAGCGGGCTGCTCCGACGTGGACGCGCTCGGAGCTACGGTTATCGGTCTTATAGCGGGTATAGTCGTCGTCGTCGCGGTCGAGGTGATCGACCTAAAATTACATATCGACGATCCCGTCGGCGCGGTTTCGGTACACGGGGTATGCGGTATCTTAGGTACGCTTATGGTCGGACTTTTCTCGACAAGTACGGGTCTTTTTTACGGCGGCGGGCTTAGACAGTTCGGCGTACAGCTGTTGGGCGTAATCGCCATTGCGGCTTGGGTTATCGCGACTATGACCCTCGTGTTCTTCTTAATCAAAAAGTTTCACGGACTTCGCGTCTCAAAGGAAGATGAAATCAAGGGGCTCGATATCACGGAGCACGGCTTGGTAAGCGCGTATGCGGGCTTTTCAACCTCGTTTGAGGATCTTTACGACGGAATAGATATCGATATTCCGGACGGAAAAGTCCATATAGACACGGCTGTTCCCGTACAAGTCAAGACGGCAAAAAGCGTCGCTTCGGACGTCAAGATCTCAAAAGTCGAGATTATCTGTAAGGAAACTAAATTTGAAGCGTTAAAAGAAGCCATGAACAAAATCGGCGTAATGGGTATGACTATTACAAAGGTCTTAGGCTGCGGCGCGCAAAAGGGCAAGACAGAGAAATACCGCGGTGCGGACGTCGAAATGACCCTTTTGCCGAAAATCCAAGTTGAAATCGTGGTCTGTAAAGTACCCGTAAAGACCGTGGTAGATACCGCTAAAAAGGTTCTCTATACGGGGCATATCGGCGACGGAAAAATCTTTGTCTATGACGTCGAAAACGTAATCCGCGTCCGTACGGGCGAAGAGGGCTACGACGCATTACAAGATGAAGTATAGAAGTTGAAAATTGAAAGTTGAAAGTTGAAAATTGCGGATAAAAAAGTCGGTGTCACAAAAAAGAATCATGACATCGACTTTTTTCTAAACTTTTTTTGGAAATCCAACACAATTTTCGGAAAGCTCTTGCTTTTTGTTCAGTTATCTATTATAATATATGGGTCAATCGAAATTCGCGGGAACGGCAATGATTTCGGATATACTGTAAAATCGGTATCGAGGCATCTATGAGATTTTTACGCAGCTTAAAAGAAGTAGTTATTTCTTCGTTACCGCTCCTCGCGGTAATGGTTGTCGTATGCGTTTTTGTCCTCCCGATGTCCGCGGCGGAATATCTTCGGCTTGGGGTCGGGTATGTTTTTGTCATTTTCGGTCAAACCTTGCTTTTGATAGGTTTGGAGGCGAGCATTCTCCCGATAGGGAAGTTAGTCGGCGGCTCTTTGGTAAAACTAAAAAAAGGCGTATTCATCATCTTGTTCGGCTTTTTGTTCGGCTTGCTTGCGACGGTCGCCGAACCCGCACTTGCGGTACTCGGCGTTCAGATTGCGTTGATTAACGAAAGGATAAGCAGCACGGTATTCGTTTGGCTCTTAGGCGTGGGGGTCGGCGCGGCGGTCGGATTTGCGATGTTCCGCGTCATGAAAAACATAAATATCAAGCTTATATTCGCGCTGTTTTACGGAATAATCTTTATCACGGTATTTTTTATTCCGAATCAATTTGTCGCAATCGCTTTTGACGGGAGCGGTGCGACGACGGGCGACGTGTCCGTACCGTTTATTCTCGCGTTAGGGCTCGGCGTTTCGGCGACCATGAGTAAGACAAAGACCAACGAGGACAGCTTCGGAATTATCGGTATTGCGTCTATAGGTCCTATCATTGTGGTTTTTTTGTACGGACTGTTCATCGGCAACAGTAAAACAAGGGCACATACTGCGGGCACGGGTCACACGTTGGGAGACATTCTTGTCGGCAATCTCGGCAGTATCGCGCTTGCGATCGTCCCCATTATCGTCGTATTTGTGGTTTTTCAGTTGATTTTTATCAAACTGCCCAAAAAACAGCTCATCCGTATCCTTGCGGCGAGCGTGGTGGTCTATATAGGATTATATATCTTTTTGACGGGGGTTGACTTTGGGTTTTCGATTGCGGGACAGCATATCGGAAAGGCGTTTCTACAAGAGGGAAAGGATTGGTTGAGATGGCTTTTGCTCCCCGTCGGATTGGTTCTCGGCGGCGCGATTACCTTGAGCGAGCCGTCGGTCACAGTCCTCAGCGAACAAGTCGAAAAAATCACAAACGGCTACATAAAAAAGAACACGATCCGCTTTACGCTTGCGATCGGCATAGGCGTAGCCGCACTGATTTCGCTCCTAAAGGTTTTGGCGAACGTCAATATCTTGTGGTTTTTGATACCGCTTTATATATCGGCACTCGTCATGACGATTTTTACTCCAAAGCTTTTCGTGGGGCTTGCGTTTGATTCGGGCGGGGTCGCGAGCGGCGCGATAACCTCGGCGTTTTTGACGCCGCTCGCAATCGGGGTCAGTCAATCCCTCGGTCAAGACGTTTTGATTTCGGGCTTCGGCACGATAGGTTTTATTTCCGTAATGCCTCTCATAGCCGTACAAGCACTCGGTATCGTATATTCTCTAAAGCTAAAGAAATCAAAAGCGGCGGCTATAGCGGAGGAGTTAAGACTCGCGCAAGAGACGGAGTACGCAAAAACCGCGGAGCGGGATACTGCAGAGGAACGCCCGCCGGAGGGAACGCTTGCGAACGAATTGGACAAATTGGAAAATCTGTTATAGATTGTCCGTTATAGATTGTAATTTAAAAAGGAAAGCGAAAAATTAAAAGAGGAGCGTTATGCAAAGCGGAGATATAGTCTTTTTGACTGTGATCGGAGAGCGGAAGCTGAAAGAAAACTTTATCGTCGGACTTACGGAGGTCGGCGCGACGGTGTTTAACGTCGTGTACGGGCGCGGTTTTGTCAAAGCGAACGATTTTTTAGCGGCTTTCGGGCTTGTCCCCGAAAACAGCAAGGTCGTCATTACTTGTTTGATAAAACAATCAAAAGCCGACAGCGCGTTTGAGCTTTTGAACGAAAAATTTCATTTTGATAAGCCGAATACGGGGATTGCATTCACTATACCCGTAGAGGATTTAAAGTTTTAAGAGGAGAAAACTATGGAAAACGAAAACACAAAAGCACTTTATATCATCGTCAACGCGGGTTTCAGCGAAGAGGCGATAGAGATTACGCGTGCTTGCGGCGCAAAGGGTGCGACAATCATAAACGCACGCGGTACGGCGGGGTCGCAGTACAAGCTAAACGGGATTCATTACGAACCCGAAAAAGAAATGATCATAAGCCTTGTCGACAAGGAAGTCGCGGACAAAATCATGACGGAGGTGCGCGAAAGCGTCGGCGTGGCGACGCCCGCGCAAGGGATTTGCTTTTGTATGCCCGTGGAGAGAATGACATTGCTCAAAAAGTATTAGAGCGCACGGTAAACATCTAATTTTATCATAGAATATAAAGCGGAAAATTTACATCCGTTTTTTATAAAAAACAAACAAAAAGGAGTTCTTGCAATGAAAAAACAAAAAATCTTAGCAATTGCTTTGGCGTCTGTGATTCTCATATTTTCACTGTCGTCATGCAAAGCCGACCGGTTCGATATCGACGCCGCGAAGTACAATTATCCGTCCCTTGTGTCGGGCGACGGGTGGGAATCAACTATGGACGTAGACTTTGCGTCGATCACCAGCATGGAGGAGTTAAATAAGAATTACTGGTATTCGGTTAAACACGGTCTCAGAAAATACGAGTATTGGTGTCCCGATATGATCGATTTTAGTTCGTCGGATGGGTTGGTCATACATTCCGTGCAGAGTGAAAACCACGTCTGTACGGACGAGCTGTGTCCGCTAAACGGTGTCTTTACCGGCGGTATAGACTCGCGTGATCCAACAACCGGAGAAGGGTTTTATCAAGCCTTCGGATACTTTGAAGTAGAAGTAAAAGTCCCTACGGGAGACGGTATGTGGTCGGCGTTTTGGCTCCAATCGACCAACACGGGACGTATCGGCAAAAAGGGTATGGACGGCAGCGAGATAGACGTCTACGAATCCTCCTTTAAAAACTCCTCTACCCCTAACAGCCTCGGAAACGCAATCCACTACGACGCATATGATTGGCCGTTCTATCAGAGTCACGGCGCGGTTTCCACGACGGAGAACAACCCATACGACGGCGAGTTCCACACCTACGGACTTCTTTGGACACCGAAAGAATACGTTTTTTATATGGACGGAAAGCCGTACTACGCGACGAAATTCGGCGGCGTAGCGAAAATAGCGGAATATCTTCGCTTGACGGTTGAAATCCGTACGGGAGTACAAGGACCTTACAGTCAAGATATCGGCGAATTCAGCAACGACTTCGGCGCGGCTAACGATTTTGTCATCAAGAGCGTCAAGGTTTATCAAAAGGACGAATACAAATCCGAAATCAAGACCTTAGACGATATGGGTTGGTCGTTCTTGGATTGGGCGTACAGACTCTTTAAGAAATAAAATAAAGCATGATGAAAATGAGGCTCTCTTAAAAAAAAGAGGGTCTCTTTTTTGATAAGGAAACACACTATGAATTACACGGTAAAATTAGACAGTATCCGCCTTGCAAACATAAAAAACGTCTTGAGCGGACGCATTAAGGTTCGCGCAAAAAAGCGCGACGGGTGCGACATCATCGGAATTTACGGTCAAAACGGGACGGGAAAAACCGCGGTCATCGATTGCGTGGAGATGATACAAGAGCTTTTTATGGGGCGCGGACTTCAAGAAAAGCGTTATTATGATTGTCTGTATGTAAATACGTCCTCGTCCACACTCGCCGTCGGCTTTTTTGTCGAGACGGGCGGTAAGCGATACGATGCGGCATACGAGGCGGAATTGAAATTTACAGGGGACGGACAGGACTTTTTTCTCGCGCGTGAGAGCCTCAAAATCACGGAGAAGGGCGACAGAGCGTACAGAACTACGCTTTGCTGTGACTTTTCCGACGTTGACGCTATCGTTTCGCCGCAGAGA
>JAITOQ010000232.1 GCA_031289865.1 Clostridiales bacterium | reverse complement strand
GGTCGAATATCGTCGCGGACAATCATCACCCCGACAAGCTTTAACCCCTCAAAGCCGCCCGCCGTTAAACCGCCCTCTTTCGTTGCGACGGCAATCAAGCGGAAGGCTTTTTTTTGAAGCTCCGCAATCTTGCTTTCTATGATGCGGCGGTTAAATGACTTGACGTGTCCCCATGCGTCTATATAATACTTGCAATGCGGTAAAATCACTTCGGGCGCACCCTTAACGAGAGTCGATTGAGCCGTCCCGCTCTTGATTTCCGTCGCCATGTATTTCAATTCGGAGGAAAACGGCGCGACGACGGTGTAGACAATCCCGCTTTCCTTTACCGGGCTTTTGCAAGCGTACTCCAATAGCGCACGGTCGGTTGAATTACCGCCGATCGCCGCGCCGTCCGACATCGCAGCGGAATTATTATAGTATAACGAACGGTGCAATTCTCTCCATATCGGACGATCCGACAGCTTTCCGTCCGTCCAAAGCGCGCCGCCGCCGTCCAAAAAGCCGTAGGTTTTCAGCTTACCGCCCGTCAGTGTACCCGTCTTGTCACAAAATAAGATGTTCAGACTCCCCGCCGTTTCAATCCCGACCAATTTTCGGACAATCACGTTATCCTTCATCATCTTCTTCATATTAGAGGTCAAAACGACGGTAATCATCATCGGTAATCCTTCGGGAACCGCCATGACTATGACCGTCACCGCCAAAGTTACCGCATACAAAAGCTTTGCCGCGACATTCTGCCAATCCGAAAAGAAAAGCCGAATGAGATTCGGGTCAAAGGAGTTTTCCGCGACAAACGCATTAAAAAGATATGCCATAGCGACCAAAGCCGCGCCGACATACCCGAATCGGCTGATGCTTTTTGCAAGATCGTTCAGACGCTCCTTTAACGGGCTTGCGCCGCTGTCGTCTTGCAGTTCGCCCGCAAGATTTCCGTAAAAAGTCTTGTCGCCGACCGCGGTCACCCTCATCAAGCCTTCTCCCGAACAAACGACCGTTCCCAAAAAAAGCCGATGCTTATCCAAAAAATCACAACTTGCGGCAAGGGCTTTTCCCGTAGGCGCGGCTGTCTTTTCCGCCTCCTTTGACTCGCCGTTTAGGGAGGATTGATCGACCTCGATACCCCCGTCCTCAAGATATCCGTCCGCGGGAATCCGATCCCCCGCTTGCAATTTTATACAATCGCCCACGACAATCTCCGCAACGGGCAGCGCGACCAATCCCCCGCCGCGCACCGCCTTGCATACCACACACGCCGCTTCTGTCTGCAATCGTTTAAAAGCCGCCTCGCTCCCCAATTCGCTGACCGTCGAAACCACCGTTGCAATCAAAATCGCCGCCGCAATAATCGCGGTCTCGTACCATTCGGAATTTTTAAAGAGAAAAATCACGTTGATACCGAGGGCAATCAAAAGAATTTTTATGAGCGGATCGCCGAAATTCTCCAAAAGCTTCCTAAAAAATCCCTTGCCTTTTTTTTGCGTCAATACGTTTTCTCCGTATCGCCGTCTCGACTCCTTGACCGCTTCGTCGTTTAACCCTTGCACCAACCCGCGCCGACCGAATTTCAGATACATACAGACCGCTCCCGTTTCTCCGATTGATGAGAATATCGTATTTCTTACTTAAATCAATGAGAATGATGAGAAACCGTATAACTCAAATTGATGAGAACCCCGTACTCCTCTTCTTTAAATTGTATAAAAAAAAACCGCGAATATTACGGTTTTTTTTGTTGAAATATGGGTGTTGCTTTTAACTGTGTTTTGACAAAAACCCGACTAATTTATAGTAGCACTATAAATTAGTCGGGTTTTTGTCCGTTTTTTGCTTGACAAACGAATTATTTTCGACTATTATATAGTGGCACTATAAATTAGTCGAGGTTTAATCTATGTATGTAAAAAGACATTGCGAAGAAATCGTAAAAACGGCGGCGGAAATGTATACCTCCGTAATCATTACCGGTCCACGGCAGGTTGGTAAAACCACGGTACTGCGTGAAATGTTTCCGGAGTATCAATTCGTGTCGTTTGACGACGAGGATGTTAAGCTGTATGCGTCAAATAACAAAAATTTGTTTTTTAAGACCTATGAGCCGCCGGTAATTTTGGATGAGGTTCAAAGATCTCCGGAAATATTTCCGTATATCAAGCTGTACGCGGACAAAACTCATCGAAAGGGGGCTATCTTTATGACGGGTTCGCAAGCTTTTCACTTGATGAAAAACGCTTCCGAATCCCTCGCCGGCAGAGTCGGAATCATCGATCTTCTCGGTCTTTCTTTGCGCGAAATTTCCGCAAAAGATTTTAAACTTCCGTTTTTACCAACGGATGATTTTCTCGCGGAATCAAGAAAACACAAAGAGACCCTAACTTACAGAGAGTTGTGGGATTTTATTCGTCGCGGCTCTCTGCCGGAGGTAAACAGTCAAGAAATGAACGATACAAAATGGTTGCAATACTATCGCAATTATGTACGAACATATCTCGAACGCGACGTGCGGGCTTTGACGCAAATCGGCGATGAAAAAGCCTTTATGGATTTTATGAGATTGGTTGCCTCAAACACCTCTCAAATGTTAAATTACTCAAAGATTGCAGCCGAAATCGGGAAAACCACGGCGACGGTTCAAAATTGGATATCTATCCTCGAAACAAGCGGTATCGTATATCTCTTAAAGCCTTATTCAAACAACTTTAACAAACGAATAGTTAAGACGCCTAAAATTTACTTTTTAGATACGGGCTTGTGTTGCTTTTTAACGGGTTGGTATTCGACCGAACAGCTGATGTTCGGAGCAATGAGCGGCGCAATGTACGAAACCTTTGTTATCGGCGAAATCATAAAAAGCCACCAAAACGCGGGACGCGACACCTCGCTCGCTTTTAGCTATTACAGAGATAAAGAGCAAAGAGAAATAGACCTCATAATAGAGGAAAACGGAACTCTATATCCTATCGAAATCAAAAAAACCGCAAGTCCGAACAGCGCGGACGTAAAACACTTCAACGTACTCTCAAACGAAACGACCAAAAAAATCGCCGGAGGGGGCTTGATTTATTCCGGCGACGTCGAAATTTATTTGAAAGAAAATACAAAAGCCATTCCGATTATGTTGATATAAAAAGAGTTTCATAATCTCACAGTTGAAAAACCCGACTAATTTATAGTAGCACTATAAATTAGTCGGGTTTTTGCGAAAAAGTATTCTAAGAACCGCCTTAATCGGGAATACTTCGCGCCGCATAGTATTCTATTTTTTGCCTTTTAGGTCGTCGTTTTTTAAGAATTCCCTATCTTGATCCTTTGCGTACCAAGTCATGACGTTGTAAAGTTTTGCGACGGGATTGAGCGGTTCGGCGATTTTGGGTTCGGCATAGTTGACGTGAAGGCTATCCAATATCTCCTCGAAGCCCGCTAAGCGCGTTTTAAATTCCTTGTAGACGCGCCCATCGTTTACCCAACCCGTCTCTGCGGCGGCGGTTAGACGCGGAAAAATTTGAAACTCAAGTTTTTTTACGCTCGGTATCCATTCCGTCCATGCCGCACCCTCTATTCCGACGATTTGATCCGCGTATTCCGCTGTAATTCCCTCGATAAACGGCGTAAAATTGTAGGTGTTTTTGAGAGGGTATTGAGAATACGACATGTCAAAATAAAAGGAATGATGCTTACTCATCAAGACTTTTCCGCCCTTTTTGAGGTATTCGAGTACGTTGGCGTCCTTTTGCGGCGTCCAATATTGTACGAGGACGTCGGTATTCACGTTGTGTCCCGAAAGTACCTCGTTCCACGCTATCACGGTTTTACCTTTTTTGCGGAGGTGTTCGTTAATCTTGTTGGTAAAGTAGCCTTGCAATTCCTTTGTGTTTGCAAGTCCCTCTTCTTTCATCAAGGTTTGACAATCGGGACAAGTTTCCCACTCCGCTTTTGGGGCTTCGTCGCCGCCGATGTGAAAATACGGCGACGGAAACAGCTCGCAAGCCTCGTCGATCACCGCGTAAATAAAGTCAAACGTGGTCTTTTTTCCGACACACGCGCTCCGATTCCAATCCTTTATCCCTTGCGACAGAGGATAACGACCGCCGAAATACCACGGCACTTCTACCTTTTTGTCGCGGCATGCAAGATGACCGTATGAAGCGAAAGCCGCGGCAAAATGCGCGGGCATATCGATCTCCGGTACGATAGAAATCCCGCGTGCGCCCGCATACGCGACCAATTCCCGAATATCCGAATGTGTGTAAAAGCCGCTGTGAGGAGTACCGTCGTCGTCGTATTTTTTCCAACCGTGGATATGCGTCTTTTCACGCTTGCTACCGATTTTTGTAAGATTAGGATACTTTTTAATCTCAAGCCGCCAGCCTTGATCGTCGGTAAGATGGATGTGCAATACGTTCATTTTGTGGAGAAGTAAAAGGTCGATTATCTTTTTTACGTCCTTTACGCTCCAAAAATGCCGTGCGGTATCGAGCAGCAATCCGCGCCAAACATTGTCGGGATAGTCGGATATCTCCGCGCACTCGACGACGCTCACGGGCTTTTTTGTATCGGCTTTGGATGCAATCCTAAGGGTTTGAACGGCATATAATATACCCGACGCGTCCGACGCGGCGATATATGCCCCGTCCTCCGTGACCGTCAATTCATACCCTTCGGGCTTGATTCCCTTTTTGTAGGACAGCTTGAGTATAGGCGTCTTGTCGCCCGCAAGACCAGCGACCGATTCGGCTTTTATCCCCAATTTGTAAATCAAGGTCTCGCGAACGACGGGTAAAACCCCTTGAAAGCGTTCGTCTACCCAAATGTGCTTGATTGTATTTAAATCAAACGAACCGCTTTTCGGGACAATTCGTTTTAGTTTAGGTATTATTTCTATCATGTTTTTTTTCACTCCTTTTAAATTCCACTATATTCTTTTATCAATTTTTTAATTTTCACAATGTCCTTTTCCTCTAAGCTAAATGTGGACAAATGGTGGCGCAATTCCAAAAACAGCTTATAAAAAGCCGACTTTTTGTCAAAGTTTTCGGACAGCTTTATCTTTGATTTGTACAGCTCCAAAAGTCCAAGCTCGCGTCCGTTCAGCGTATCGAGCTGGTGGAGTGCAAATTCGCGGTCGGCAAACCCCGCTTGAAACGGATCGATCACGCCCGTCACCGATCCTTTGTCCACAAAAATGTTGCGCGTATTGTATTCGCCGTGAATGAGCGCGGCTTTGACATTGTCGGGTACGACGGTTCCGACCTCCGCGCCGATAGATTTTATCTCGTTATAGAGCAATTCGACCTCCCCGTTATCCTTTTGGAGGGCTTTCAGACTGAGCAAAATATCGTCGATAATCGCGCTCAAATATTCGCGCCAAGTCGCGTATTGCCGTCCCCCGACTATACCGAAAGTATCGTTTGTCACGTCGTGCCAAGCAATCATATTGTCTATGATCTGTTCGGCAAGCGGCGCACGGTATTTTTGAGGCAGGTTTTTGATTTTGTCCAAGCGCTTGCCGCGGATTTTTTCCATAACGATCGCATCGTAGCCGCTCGAAGTCGCCTTTGGGACAAACGCATAAATCTCAGGCATTTTCACCTTTGCGTACTTTTTGAGGATTTTGATTTCCTCGCATTCGGACTGCCCCATATTATTTAAAAGGTGGAGCTTGACAATGACCTCCGACGGGTCGGAACAGCGCAGCTTGACCTCAAACACACGCCCGTAAAACCCGCCGCCCAAATATTTGATCCTTGAGATTTTACCGCCGAATACCGACGCCGCCGCGCCCGTTACACACTCGGAATAATTTTCGTTGCCGCTCATGACCGCACCTCCCCGTTTCGCCGCCTCTCCACGATTTTAATCGGAATAAATCCCCCGATTTTAATCGGAACGGACGGAAAAAGCAAATTCTTCCATTATTCTATTTTATTATAACACACGGAGAGAAATTTTTCAAGACAAAATTGAAAAAATCTTTATCAATCAAACAATTCTTTCAACGTCACCGACTTAACCGAATCCGACGCATTTTCAAGCCCTTGCGTAAAACCCGATTTTGAAAAAATATAGTAATAGTAATTTCGATTCCCGCCCATCGCGCTTGCATAATCCTTGAGAAGTTCGAGTTCGTCAAGTCCGATTTTTTCATTCTTGTATTTACACGAGCCGACAATTCCTTCCTTTTCGTCGGGCGAAAGTACGACTATATCGATTTGCGCTTGTTTTTTTGTGCGCGGATTGCCGCCCCACCATTGACCGACTGTTCCCGCCAAAATCGGCAGAGAGGCGTAACGCTCTAAATATTGTTTACAGACCTCTTCAAAAACAAGCCCCATAAAGTCGGATAATTGCGGCTTAATCATGATCGGATAGATTTCTTTCAGCTTTCCCGACATAATAGCCGATATGTTTTTGGGCACAAATCTGTACCAAAACCGAAACAATCCGTCGGCAATCAAATAAATCGACTTGTTTCCGCTCTCTGTGATCGGCGTTTCCCTTTTTATGATGCCGAGCGTGATTAAATTGTTGATATATTTTGTACATGTACCCGACTCGATACCGACCGTCCCGCTGATTTCGGATAGCTTCGTTTTTCCGTCGGCAACCGCCGTGATTATAGAATTGTAGGTCTGCGGCTCGCGGAGTTCTTGTTTTAAAAGATTGGACGGCTCCTCAAACAGCATGGCGTTTCGGCTTAAAATGTTGTCTATAATATTTTCATCGACGCTTTTATTCTGCCTAATCTCCTCCAAGTACATCGGAATCCCGCCCGTAATACCGTAAATTAACAACTTTTCCTCCGCGGAATAGTGAGGAAACCATGCCGCCGTTTCCCTATAGTCAAACGGCAACACCTTAAATTGCGCCGTGCGCCGTCCGTAAAGCGGGCTTTGATAGCCCAATACCTGATTTTCCATAAAGCTCATCGACGAACCGCACAAGATAAGTAACAATTTTGTTCCCTTAAATTTGCGATCGATCGTATTTTGCAAAATCGAGGAGATACTCCTATCGCCGGCGGCAAGATACGGGTATTCGTCAATGACAAATACCAACCGTTCGCTCCGCGCAAGCTCCGCGACCGTATCAAACGCCGCTTGAAAACTCGAAAAGCTCGCCTCGCCGTAACGCGTTCCGCACACGGAAAAAACCGCCGCCGACAACGCTTCGAGATTTCTTTTTGCGTCGGTCTCCATCGCCGCAAAAAATATCGTCTTTTTTTCCTTGCAAAACTCGTCGATCAACGTCGTCTTTCCCACACGCCGCCGCCCGTAAACAACCGCAAATTCAAATCTGTCGCCGTCGTACATCTCGTTCAGTTTTTTTAATTCGCTTTCGCGCCCGATAAATCTGCTCATTTTGTTTCACCTGCCTTTTAAATTGCTGTATCGTAATACAGTGTATCGTGATACACCGTTTTTTACAACATATCGTAGCTGTAACATGTACAACACGTCGTGTTTGCAACATTATATATAGAAATAATACAGTGCATTATAATACACTGTATCACGATACACTGTATTATAATACAGCATTTAAAAAATGTCAAGTCCTTTTTTAAAATGTTTTTGTTTTTTTATTTAAGTGTCTTAATTTTATTTTTCCGTTGTAAATTCATTTTTCGGGTTGACTATTTTTCTCCGCTGTGATATGCTATTCCTATGAAAATTTACGGACTTCAAAAACTGACTTTATTGGACTTTTCGGGGCGGTTGGCTTGCACGGTGTTTACGGGCGGCTGTAATTTTCGCTGTCCGTTTTGTCACAACGCTTCACTCGTGCGCCCTTTCATTTCTTTAAATGATACGGAGCGTTCTTCGCAAAACGGGGACACCGCACGCGCACGCGCTTCTATAGACATATCTGAAAATGTATCCGATAAAGCCGCTCCCGCCGACGTCCGCGAGATGATTGACGAGGAAGAGTTTTTCCGTTTTTTAAAAAAACGCGAAAGTTTTCTTGAAGGGGTCTGCGTTACGGGCGGCGAGCCGCTTTTGGCGAAAGGTATCGAAGAATTTTTAGAACGAATCAAACGGACGGGTTTTGCGGTAAAATTGGATACCAACGGCTCTTTTCCCGACAAGCTGATTTCTCTTGTCAAAAACAAAACCGTCGATTATGTCGCGATGGACATCAAAAACTCTCTCGAAAAATACTCGCTGACCGCGGGCGCGCCCGTCGACACCTCCGCTATCAAAAAAAGCGCGGAATTTCTCCTCGGCGGAACTCTCCCGTTTGAGTTTCGGACGACCGTCGTACAAGACTTTCACACGGCGGAGGATTTTGAGAACGTCGGAATTTGGCTGAAAGGAAACGAACGCTACTTTTTGCAGCTTTTCCGTCCGTCCGAAAACGTCTTACGTCAAGGCTTGACCGTTCCATCCGACGAGGAAATGAAAAATTTCCTCACTATCTTACAAAAATATATCCCGAATGCAACTATTCGCGGAGAATAACTAACCTCAAACTTATTCCGCAGCTTTCAACTCTCAACTTTCAACTCTAAACTTTAAAAATAGACTCACCCACTACATTTAGTGCTTTGTTAAAAAATAAACACAATATGTTGTCGTATTTTGCTTGACACACCCCTATATGCGGGGTTATAATATTACCATACTGACAAACAACCTATATTTCGGAGGTCACAATGTACCAAGTAATCAAGCGCGACGGCGCAATCACAGACTTTGACATCGCAAAAATCAGCGCGGCTATTCAAAAAGCCTTTGACGCGCAAAACAAAATTTCACATCCTACCGTCATCAATATGCTCGCGCTCAGCGTGACCGCCGATTTTGAGCCTAAAATCAAAAACGC
The DNA here is from genome assembly GCA_031289865.1 of Clostridiales bacterium. Taxonomy (GTDB): domain Bacteria; phylum Bacillota; class Clostridia; order Christensenellales; family JAISNN01; genus JAISNN01. The sequence continues at coordinate 5,732 of JAITOQ010000232.1, read as the reverse complement.
TAAAATCTCCGTCGAGGACATTCAGGACAGCGTCGAAGCGGTATTGATCAAAGCAAATTACGGTGATATCGCAAAAGCGTATATCCTCTACCGCAAGCAACGCGAAAAAATCCGCAATCTCAAATCCACCGTTCTCGACTACAAGAGCATTGTGGACAGCTACGTCAACGTGACCGATTGGCGCGTCAAGGAAAACTCCACCGTTACTTATTCGGTCGGCGGCTTAATCCTAAGCAATTCGGGCGCAATCACCGCTAACTATTGGCTCTCAGAGATTTACGACGAGGAAATCTCAAACGCACACCGCAACGCAGACATTCATCTCCATGATCTTTCCATGCTGACGGGTTATTGCGCGGGTTGGTCTTTGCGCCAGCTTATCGAGGAGGGTTTGGGCGGCGTACAGAGTAAAATCACCTCCGCACCCGCGAGTCACCTTGCGACTCTCTGTAACCAAATGGTCAACTTTCTCGGTATCATGCAAAATGAATGGGCGGGCGCGCAAGCGTTTTCGTCTTTTGACACCTACCTTGCGCCGTTTGTCAAAGCGGACAATCTCTCCTACCGCGAGGTTAAAAAATGTATCGAATCTTTCATTTTCGGAGTGAACACTCCAAGCCGTTGGGGTACGCAAGCACCGTTCTCCAATATCACTCTCGATTGGACCGTTCCTAACGACCTTGCCGAACTCAACGCAATCGTCGGAGGAAAGAAGATGGATTTTAAATACAAAGACTGCAAAAACGAGATGGATATCATCAACAAAGCCTTTATCGAAGTCATGATCGAGGGCGACGCAAACGGACGCGGCTTTCAATATCCGATCCCGACATATTCTATCACGAGCGACTTTGATTGGTCGGACAGCGAAAACAACCGCCTTCTCTTTGAAATGACCGCAAAATACGGTACTCCGTATTTCTCTAACTATATCAACAGCGACATGGCTCCGAGCGACGTCCGCAGTATGTGCTGCCGTCTGCGCCTCGACCTAAGAGAATTACGCAAAAAGTCCGGCGGCTTCTTTGGGAGCGGTGAAAGCACGGGTTCTATCGGCGTGGTGACTATCAATATGCCGCGTATCGCCTATCTTTCCGAAAATGAAGAGGGGTTCTTTAGCCGTCTGGACAAGATGATGGACATTGCGGCGCGTTCTTTAAAGGTCAAGCGCACAATCATCTCAAGACTTCTCGACGAGGGACTGTTCCCGTATACAAAGCGGTATCTCGGTAAACTCGACAACCATTTTTCTACGATAGGCTTGCTCGGAATGAATGAGGCGGGTCTAAACGCGAAGTGGCTTCGCACCGACATGACCGATCCCGCGACGCAAGAATTCTCTAAACGGGTCTTGATCCACATGAGAGATCGGTTGAGCGGCTATCAAGAAATGTACGGCGACCTCTACAATCTTGAGGCAACCCCCGCGGAATCCACCTCTTACCGTCTTGCAAAGCACGATATCGCGCAATATCCCGACATTATCACGGCGTCACGCCCCGGCGAAACGCCGTACTATACCAACAGCTCCAACCTCCCCGTCGGATTTACGGACGACATCTTTTCCGCGCTTGACATTCAAGACGGAATCCAAACACTCTACACTTCGGGTACCGTCTTTCACGCGTTTTTGGGCGAAAAACTGCCCGAATGGAAATCAGCGGCGAAGCTCGTCAAAAAAATCGCCGAAAACTACAAGCTCCCGTATTACACGCTGTCGCCGACCTACTCGATTTGCTTGGATCACGGCTATTTGACGGGCGAAAAAAAGAGCTGCCCGCATTGCGGAAAGTCTACCGAAATCTACAGCCGCATCACCGGCTATTACCGCCCCGTCAGCAATTGGAACGACGGAAAATCCAAAGAGTTTAAAGACCGCAAGGTCTACGACATAAAGCCGTCTCAGCTTTATGAGGCAAACACGATAGGAGCCGCCGCAAACGACAAAGACACGGCAACCGCCGTATCAAAGGCTTTTTCGGACGCCCCGAAGTGCAATCTCCTCTTTACGACAAAGACTTGCCCAAATTGCCAAATTGCCAAAAACGCATTGAATGAAAGCGGTATCGCTTATGAAATCATCGACGCGGACGAAAATTCGGAGTTGGTCGTCAAATACGGAGTCCGTCAAGCACCTACCCTTATCGTGACCGACAGCTTTAACAATACCGCAAAATACGCCAACGCATCCAATATTCGCGCCTTTATCGACGCATACGGAGCGGAATCGGAAACGGATATTGCAAATTAAACAAACAAATAAAACGTTAAAGTTTTTGAAAAGAGTGCAGAGACAAAATTTGTTCTAAATCCTACGCGACACAGCGTTCGTCGCGGAGGATTGCAAGACTCTGACAGCGAATAATTTCGCTTAGTCAGATTCTTCCAAATTTTGTCTCTGCATTATTCTTATCAAAAAAAAAGGAAAAACTATGTATGATATCATAATTATAGGCGCGGGAACTGCGGGTATGACTGCCGCGCTTTATGCACGGCGTGCGGGAAAAAGCGTCTTAGTCCTCGAAAAAGAAGGAATCGGCGGTCAAATCGTCTTTTCGCCGCGGATTGAGAACTTCCCTTCCGTCCCGAACATCTCGGGGAGCGCGTATGCCAACGCGCTTTTTGAGCAGGTTTCCTCGCTCGGCGCGGAGTTTGACTTTAGAGCGGTCAAATCAATACAAAAAAAAGACGGAGCTTTCCTTGCCGTCACGGCAAAAAAAGAATATGAAACAAAATCGGTTATTCTCGCGACGGGCGTCAAGCATCGCCGTCTCGGTATCGATAGAGAGGAGGAGCTTGCGGGTGAAGGACTCTCCTACTGCGCGGTCTGCGACGGCGCATTTTTTAGGGACAAAACGACGGCGGTCGTCGGCGGCGGCAATACCGCGCTGACCGACGCGCTCTATCTCTCCGAAATCTCAAAAAAAGTTTTTTTAATCCACCGCCGTGATACCTTTCGCGCCGAACAACGGCTCGTCGAGGCGCTCAAAAACCGTCCGAACGTCGAATTTATTTTGGACAGCGTCGTCACCGCGTTGTACGGCGCGCCGTCCTTAACCGCAATCGGCTTGAAAAATCAAAAAAACGAAGCCGAACAAACTCTTCCGCTCGACGGATTATTCGTCGCGGTCGGTCAAGAACCCTTTAACCAACCCTTTGCCGCGCTTGTCGACTTAGACGAAAACGGCTTTATCCGTGCGGGTGAAAACTGTCGCACCTCCGCGCTCGGCATATTCGCCGCGGGAGATTGCCGCACAAAAGAAATCCGTCAACTCACCACCGCGGCGGCGGACGGTGCGGTCGCGGCACTCGCGGCATGTAAATTTCTTCTATAAAAAAAGCCTATCTCCAAAACCGTGCGTTTTGCCGATTAAGGGATCGGCAAAAAATACAGGGGCGCACGGATTTGTATCGATAGACTTGTTTTGACAATAAAAATACGGTTTTCGGAACACTAACAGCTCCTATAAAATTTTTCCTCTAACCTTTTCGCGTATTCGCGGATAGCTTTCTTTTTGTTATACTCGACCGCGCCGCGGCTGAGGTACATTTTTCGTGCGGTTTCACGAAATGACCGCCCGTCCAAATACAAGGAACGTATCACCGCGCCGCCGTCGCTTTTGTCGGAGATGATGCAACCGACCAAAAATTCGGTTTCTTTTTTTAACCCGTCGCTCAATCTGTTTTTTTTGTAATCCTTCAGTATGCTTTCCACCATTTTATCGCTTGCCATAACGCGCCTCCTCTTTCTTTTTTATTCGGATACGGGACGATGTGGTCATCGTCCCCTACAATAATGACGCCTACTTTCTTCTTTATCAGCAATTTTGCATTTTACATTCTGCATTAAACCAAGTTGCCGTTTGAGATTCTTTGCATTCGCTCAGAATGACACCTATTTTCTTTTTTTATCCGCAATTCTGCATTCTGCATTTTACATTCTGCATTAAACCAAATTGCCGTTTGAGATTCTTCGCATTCGCTCAGAATGACACCCGCTTTTTTTTATCCGCAATTCTGCATTCTGCATTTTGCATTCTGCATTCTATCAAATATCCTTTATCACCTTGACCGCAACGCCGATAATCTCGCATTCCGCGGTATAGATATCCTCGTACCGCTCGTTCTCCGGGTGCAGACGAAAACGTCTGTTGGGTCTATCAAAATAAAAGCGTTTTAAGGTCGCTTCGTCCTCTATCATAACGGCGGCGATTTCTCCGTCGCGTGCGGCCGATTGTTTTTTGATCACCACAAGATCTCCCGAATCGATCCCCGCGTCTATCATGCTGTCGCCTTTTGCGCGGAGCATAAACAACTCGCCGTGTCCGAATAGGCTTTCGGGCAGCGAATAACTCTCCTCGATATTTTCACACGCGAGGATAGGCGCGCCGCAAGCGATACTGCCGACAAGCGGAATCATTTTGTTTCGGCTTTTCACAAGGTTTTCGGGGGTTTCGATACTCCCGTCGTCCTCTTTGTTTAGGAGATTTCTCGCACACAACGCGTCGATATACCGCTGAACCGTGGACGGAGAATTGAACCCAAGCGACCGCATGATCTCACTCACACTCGGAGAATAGCCGTTGTCGGTTTGATATTCCGCAACGTACCTCCCGACCCTTTCTAAAGCCGAATCGTCCAAACTTCTCATAAACCCGCCTCAAAACAAACTATTTGTGTCGTTTTTTTCGCATTTTTTCTTTTCGGAACACACTGTACCGTTATAATACCACATCTTTTTGCCGTTGTCAACTGTTTTTTGAAAAGTTTTAAAAGTTTTTAAAAAAAAATTAAAACATCAGAACTGCAAAAAGTAGGTGTCATCTTGAGCGTAGCGAAAGATCCAAAATGTCAGTCATACAATCGCTAAAAATAAATATCGCTTTAAATTCTTCGCTCCGCTCAGAATGACATCCGCTTTTTTATACATAGACAAAACCCCTTGCAAAAATCTCATATTTGATATATAATATAATAAAAACGTGAAATAGTTTAAACTCAATATAAGGAAAAAAAGAATGAAACTATCGGAATATGTTAAACAGATCAAAGCAAACGCCTCAACCGCCGAGGGTGCGGAAAAGGCGGCTAAAGTCCGTCGGCTTTTGGTCGGCGGCGGGAGAGCTATCGGTGCGCTCGGCATCATCGGCGGGTTTACTTGTTTTGTACTGTTCGCGACGGCGGGCTTTGCCGCGTTCGGTCCGAACGGCTTTACGGCAAGGGTGATCGTTCCTTTCGTTTTGTTTGTCCCTATGTTTTTTGTCGCTGGGCTTGGATTTTCGCTTGCCCGCTTGGGACAGACTATCGTCGTCGGCGGCGAAATAACTCCGACGGCACAGTCCTCACCTACAAAAGCTACGGCATATAACACGACGACCAAAAACTGCCCGTATTGCGGCAACAAATTACACCCCGACGATAAAGCTTGCGAAAAATGCGGCGCGCCTATAGAGTAAGTAACAAGTAATAGTGTGAATTGCAAGTTCAACTCCGCGCAAAGCCGCTCTTTTTTGATCTTTTCCGAGAAACCTCCCTCGATAAGAAAACTTTATCTTCGGTCGGTTTCGCGAAAAATATCTAAAAAATAGCCGTCTTATCGCTGTAGAATAACTCGAAAGTGGTTTAATATGCGTTCTCTCTGTATTGAGAGATGAAAACAAAGCGTAAAAACAAAGGTTTTTATAAAATTTTGTTTTCAAAACACAGTTTTAACTTGCAATTCGCATTAATAA
>JAITOQ010000216.1 GCA_031289865.1 Clostridiales bacterium | reverse complement strand
CCTACCGAGCAAGCGTCTGATAAACGACGCGAGAGACAACGGTAAAATGCTTGATGCGACGGCGGGTAGAAAAACGCGGGCGATAGTCGTCCTCGACAGCGGGCATATCGTACTGTGCGGTCTGCATACCGATACGATTTGTTCCCGCCTCAACCTAAAATCCGACGACGGCGACGAAGCGGAGGAATAGAGCGTATTTGTCGATAAAAAGTGACAAACGTCAATGTCATTCTGAGCGAAGCGAAGAATCTCAACGATTAGCAACAAAAAAAAATCCTCTGTAGTGGACGATGCCTCATCGTTCCGCACCTTATAAAAACGATAATATATAAATAATATATAAAAAAGGGAGACAAAAAACTATGATGATTGATCCGCCGATCGACAAACTGATCGAGAAAGCCGAATGTAGGTACGCGCTTGTTTGCGCGATTTCAAAACGGGTAAGCACTATTATTACCCAAGAGCCGGAGTATCTCAAGGATTCAGGAGATAAGCCCGTAACCCTTGCCGCAAAAGAGATTTATACGGACAAAATCCGTATAGTCCAAGACGAATAGCAGTCGGAGTATTCTAAAATGCGCCATTTTATAGAGTATTACGGCGCATAGAGTACTCTGTAACACGTCAATTTATAGAACACCATACGCGAGGAACATGATGAAACATGTTGTTTTAGGAGTATCGGGCGGCATTGCCGCCTACAAAGCGTGCGAAATAGTCGGGCTGTTAAAAAAGTCGGGCTGTTCTGTCGATGTCATTTTGACCGAAAACGCGGAGCGGTTTGTCAGTCGATTGACCTTTGAAACCCTTTCGGGAAACCGAACGGTCGTAGATACCTTTGAGCGTCCCGCGGTATATGAGGTCGAACATATCGCGTTGGCAAAAAAAGCCGACGTGTTTTTAATTGCGCCCGCGACCGCGAACGTCATCGGAAAAATTGCGAACGGGATTGCAGACGATATGCTCACGACGACGGTAATGGCGGCAAGGTGCGTAAAGGTCATATGTCCCGCCATGAATACCGCCATGTACGAAAACCCGATTGTTCAACAAAACTTAGACAAGCTAAAAGGTTTGGGATACGTTGTGATAGAGCCCGCGGAGGGGCTTTTGGCTTGCGGCGACACGGGCAAGGGTAGGCTTGCCGCCGTTTCGGATATAGCCGCATCCGTCGCTAAGCTTTTAGAAAAAAAGGTAGGTTGTTCCGAAAAAAAATCCGATTATTCCGAAAAAAAAGTTTTGGTGACGGCGGGAGCGACAAGGGAAACCATCGACGGCGTACGCTTTATCTCCAACTACAGCAGCGGAAAAATGGGCGTCGCGCTTGCGGAAGCGGCGGCTGACAGAGGGGCTGCAGTGACCCTCGTCGCGGCTTTTGTAAAGGACGGGACAAAGAATCCTAATATCAAGGTAATCCCCGTAAAAACCACGTCCGAGATGTACGGCGCGGTATTAAATGAAACCCCTAATCAAGACGTGATTATAAAAGCTGCCGCACCCGCCGACTATCGGGTGAAAACAACCTTTGAAAACAAAATCAAAGAAAAAGAGCTTACCCTCACGTTTGAAAAAAATCCCGATATCGCCGCGGCGGTCGGAAAAATAAAGACGGCAAAACAAGCGTTGGTCATCTTTAATGCGGAAACCGAAAATTTGATAGAAAATGCCCGAAAGAAGCTAAAAAGCAAAAACGCGGACATGGTCGTCGCGAACGACGTGACGCGTGAGGGCGCGGGGTTTGAGGTCGATACGAATATCGTGACGATTTTGACAAATAGCGGGTCTGTATACGATTATCCGAGACTGCCGAAGCGCGAGGTTGCGGATATCATTTTAGACCGCCTTTCGGAGCTTTTGGGAGAGTCATGGTAGCCGAGGTAATTATAGACCTCTCAAGCGACGGGGTGGACAAAATCTTTGACTATAACGCCGACGACGGGATCACGGTAGGGAGCCGCGTTGTCGTTTCTTTTTTAAATCGAAAAATGCAAGGCTACGTCATCTCCGTCAAGGAGCATTCCGACTATGAGGGAAAGCTCAAGGACATAGAAGAGGTTTTGGACGAGGGCGTAATCGGCGGCGATCTGCTAAAGCTCATGGACTTTATGACGGCGAAATACAATTTGAGGCGAATAGACGTATTGCACCTCTATCTGCCGCCGAATATGCGCGACGGAAAAGTAAAAGAGCTGAAACGGAAGTTTGTCACCTTGAATCCCGAAATGAGTTACGATGAGATTTGTGCCGCGGTCGGAAAAAACCGTGCGCGCCAAACCGAGCTTGTCGAAGTGCTTTCCGCGGAGGGCGAATTTCTCTCAAACCTTACGACGCTGTACGGCAGTACGGTCAAAACCTTGATAGCAAAAAACCTTTTGAGCGTGACCGACAGAGCCGTCAGACGCGCCCCAAACGGCGGTATAGAAGCGCGTGAAGAGTTTACGCTAACGCCCGACCAAAAAAAATGTTTTGAGGAAATCACCGTGTCGGATGGGGGTAAATTTCTCCTCCACGGAGTGACGGGGAGCGGCAAAACCGAGGTCTATATGCGCGCTATAGAAGCGTCGGTCAAGCGGGGAAAAACCGCCGTGATGCTTGTCCCCGAAATATCGCTTACCGCGCAGTTTTACAAGCTTTTTAAGAGCCGTTTCTTTGACGAGGTGGCTATTATACACAGCGGGCTTTCGGCGGGCGAGCGGTTTGACGAATGGGTTCGTATCATGAGCGGCGAGGCGCGTATCGTCATCGGAGCGCGCTCCGCTATCTTTTCGCCGCTTAAAAATATCGGGGTCATCATCGTCGACGAGGAACACGACGGAAGCTATATCAGCGAGAGCAATCCGCGTTACGACGCAAAAGAGGTCGCGGCATTCCGTGCGGAGCAATGCGGCGCGGCATTGGTTTTGGGGAGCGCGACGCCGTCGGTGGACACCTATTACGAGATGTGTTGCGGTAAATATCGGCTGCTTTCTATGCCTAAACGCATCAACGAAAAATGCTTGCCGGAGATCGAGATTGTCGACATGTGCCGCGAGATTAAGCTTGGTAATACGGGTCTTTTGTCGGGACGCTTAGAGCGCGCACTCGGCGAAACCCTAAAAAACGGAAATCAAGCGATGATTTATCTCAATCGCCGCGGGCATTCCTCCTTTGTCATGTGTAGGGAATGCGGCTATGTGGCGAAGTGTTCGGAATGCGACATTTCATTAACCTACCATATAGAAGAGGATAAGCTGAAGTGCCATTATTGCGGCAAGAAATTTTATATGATAACGGAGTGTCCCGAATGCGGCGGCAAAAATCTCCGTTACGGCAAAACGGGAACGGAAAAAGTTGCGCGGGAGCTTCATCGGCTGTTTCCCGAAGCGCGTATCCTCCGAATGGACAACGACACGACGCGTGAAAAGGACGGATACGACAAAATCCTCGGCGCGTTTTACCGCAAAGAGGCGGATATTTTGGTCGGTACACAGATGATTGCAAAGGGACACGACTTTTCGGACGTGAC
>JAITOQ010000048.1 GCA_031289865.1 Clostridiales bacterium | reverse complement strand
CGAAGTGACGACGCGCCATTTTGCGGTCAGTTGAATATCACGGTTTACCACAGTAGTATCGGTGAATTGCCCCGCGTTTACACCCTCGCCGGTGTACCAACCCAAGAAAACATAGCCCTCGCGAGTAGGAGTAGGCAGAGCTATCGTCCTACCGTTGACAACCTCTACAGTGTCCTCCGCGCCTATAGGCAAGCTACCTCCGTTTGCGTCAAAATCCACGTCGTAGGTCACGAGATAAGCAAGATTTCCGCGCAATAGATCCTCAAGCCATTCCTCTTCCGTCCCCTCATAACCGTAAGCGTCTACATATAACTCATAAACGCTTTTTCCGTTCGTGCCGTTCGTTCCGTTCGTTCCGTTCGTGCCGTTTGAGCCGTTCGTGCCGTTTGTACCCGTGACCTTGCCGAGGGTTGCGGTTTCGCCGTCGTCATAGGTGACGACAAGCCGACCCTCTCCGTCGATTTCAATCGAGGTAATCCCTCTCCCGTCCTCTCCGTTCGTACCGTTTGTGCCGTCTTTGCCGTTTGTACCGTCTTTGCCGTTTGAGCCGTTTGTACCGTCCGTACCCGTAACTTTTCCGAGGTCAACGGGACTTCCGTCGGTGTATGTAATGATTAGGTGACCGGAAGCGTTGATTGAAACGCTCACTACCCCTCTGCCGTTCGTACCGTTAGTACCGTTCGTACCGTCTTTGCCGTTTGTACCGTTCGTGCCGTTTTCGCCTATGACCTTTCCGAGATTCAAGCTGTCTCCGTCGGTAAATACGACTATCAATTCGCCGCTCCCATTGACGCTTACCGAGGCGATTCCTACCCCGTCCGTACCGTTCGAGCCGTCGCCGCCGTTCGTACCGTTCGTGCCGTCCGCTCCGTTCAAGCCGTCCGCTCCGTCCGCTCCCGTGATTTTTCCGAGATTCGCGCTTGTCCCGTCGGTGAATAAGAGGACTAATTCGCCGCTCCCGTTGACGCTCACCGAGGCGATTCCGACCCCGTTTGTGCCGTCGGTGCCGTCAGAGCCGCGCTCTCCCGCGAGCTTGCCGACCTTTTCGGTCGTCCCGTCCGCATATCGGACGTTTAAAATGTTTTCACCGTCGATCCAGACCGATTCGATACCGACGTCGTTTTTTCCCGCTTCGTCCGCTTTGTTTAGCGCGTCCGCAGAAAAAATAAGACTTACCGTTGACATTGACACAAGTAGCAGCGTGACAATCGCCGCAACCTTGTGTTTGAGAAGGAAGTCTTTGAGTAGCAGTAATGTTTCTTTGACTTTGCTCATTTTTTGTATTCCTCCGTTCTTTTGATTTCTGATTCGGAAACGGAAAAAAACACAAAAATATAAAAAGCATCTTTTCCCGAATTACTGCTACATAATTTAAACCTTCAACGAGTTTATAGGAAAAAAGACACTTTTTACCAAAAGCGCACTCGTTGAAATTTTTTCTATTAAATTATGTAGCATGTTTATCATACAATATTCTTTAGGGTTTTGTCAATAGTTTTTTTATTTTTTTGTAGGGTTTTTTGATTTTTTTTGCAAAAAAAAAGCGAGTGCCTCACCGTGGGGTATGACACTTGCTTTTTTGATAGGATTTTATGAGTTTTATGAGGATACGGGACGATGTGGTCATCGTCCCCTACAATAGAAATGCCAACTGACGTTTTGGATTCTTCGCAAGCTCAGAATGACACCTACTTTTTATCGAGCGAAGCGATACCGCAATTCTGCATTTTGCATTTTGCATTCTGCATTAAACCAATCGGTGAACGGGCTACTCCGCAACTCATTTCAGCTCAACCCGTTGCGATGATGGATGCAACGTCACCGTTGCCGTCACGCTTTCTTAAAAAACCTCAATCTAAGCGCGTTCAAAAGAACCGAAACAGAGCTAAAGGACATTGCGGCGGCGGCAAGGATAGGATTTAGGAGAGGACCGCCCATGAGGTAGAGGATACCGGCGGCGATAGGGATACCGGCGACGTTGTAACCGAATGCCCAAAAGAGATTTTGCTTTATGTTGCGAATGGTCTGTTTACTCAGCTTGAGCGCGGTCGGGACGTCCATGAGGTCGCTCCTCATGAGCACGATATCGGCGGACTCGATCGCCACGTCCGTCCCCGAACCGATAGCTATCCCGATATCCGCTTGGACGAGCGCGGGCGCGTCGTTTATCCCGTCGCCGACCATAGCGACCTTTTTTCCCTCTGCTTGGAGCTTTTTTATCTCCGCGGCTTTGTCCTCCGGTAAGACCTCCGATAATACACGCGTGATACCCACTTGACGGGCTATAGCCTCCGCCGTCCGCTTGTTGTCGCCCGTAATCATTGCGACTTCTACACCCATTTTTTGGAGGGCAAGGATAGCCTCGCGGCTATTCGCCTTTACGACGTCCGCGACCGCTATTATACCGGCAAGCGCGCCGTCCACCGCAAGATACATGGGGGTCTTTCCCTCGCCCGCAAGCGTATCGGACTGAGCCTCCGCGCTCATGAGGGAGATATTGTGACTGTCCATTAGTTTCTTATTTCCCAAAAGGATTTCTTGATTTTCAATAGCGGCATAAATGCCGAAGCCCGTGAGAGCTTGAAAGTCGTCAAGCTTTAAAAATTCGAGATTCGCCTTTTGGGCGGCTTTTACAATCGCCTCGCCCAACGGGTGCTCCGAACCCTTTTCCGCGGACGCGGCAACCCGTAACAGCCAATCGTCCTCGCTCCCGTCGATACTCACAACGTCGGTCACCTCGGGCTTTCCCTCCGTGATAGTCCCCGTCTTGTCAAATACTATCGTCCTTATCTTGTGAGTGGTTTCGAGAGCCTCGCCGCCCTTAATCAATATCCCGTTTTTTGCGCCTACGCCCGTACCCACCATAATGGCGGTCGGGGTCGCCAGCCCCAACGCGCACGGGCAAGCTATAACCAAAACCGATATGAAAATCGTCAACGAAAATACGACGTCGTGACCGCCGATCAGCCATGCCAAAAACGCGACGAGCGCGATTCCGAAAACTATCGGAACAAAGTAGCCCGAAACCACGTCGGCAATCTTTGCTATAGGGGCTTTCGAGCCTTGCGCATCCTCTACGAGCTTGATAATCTGAGCCAGAGCCGTGTCCGCGCCGACCTTTGCCGCACGAAAGCGGATCAGACCGTTTTTGTTGATACTCGCCGCGTATACCTTGTCGCCCTCTTTTTTGTCGATAGGCATACTCTCGCCCGTCAGCATAGATTCGTCGATAGAGGTCGCCCCCTCCGTAACTACGCCGTCTACGGGGATTTTTTCACCCGGTTTTACGAGGAGAATATCGCCTATTACAACCTCGTCAATCGGCAGATCTATCTCGCGTCCGTCCCGTGTCACGGTAGCGGTTTTGGGCTGAAGTCCCATGAGCTTTTTTATAGCCTCGCCCGTCTTTCCCTTAGATACCGCTTCGAGAGATTTTCCGAGTAAAATCAGAGTGATGATGACCCCCGCGGTCTCAAAATAGAGGTGCTCGACAGCCATGTGATTTCCCGTCGCTATCGCTATGAGCGAATAAATACTGTACCCTATCGCCGACGTCGTACCGATAGCAATGAGCGAATCCATATTCGGACTGCGCTTGACTATCGCCCTAAAGCCGTCCACATAAAATTTGTAGCCGACCGCAACCACGGGCAAGGTCAAGGATAGCTGTAATATAGCATAGTTTAACGGATGCATCATCGGCATAAACATCTCCGGTATCGGGACGTTCCACCACTCCGCCATAGGTCCCATCGCGAAGTATAGAAGCGGAATACTGAACGCCGCGGAGATCGCAAATTTTATCCATAACGTCCGAATTTGTTTTTGTTTACGAAGCTTGTCCTCGTCTACGATATTGCCCTTGGTTACACGCGGCTCGATAAGCGTATAGCCCGCTTGAGCTATAGCCGACTTTAAAATACCCGTCGTCACGGTGCCTTCGTCAAAAGCCACGGTGAGCTTTTCCGTCGCAAAATTGACGGAGGCTTTTTGAACGCCCGCGACCTTTGCCGCCGCTTTTTCGACTCGCGCCGCGCAAGCCGCGCAAGTCATGCCGTTTATTTTGTATGTTTTTTCCATTTGGAACTCCTCTCTTTGTTTTTTAAGTAACCTTAATAGTGCAGACTACGACTCCGTGCGAACAATAGACCGTCACGCTTCCCTTTGTTGTCGGCGTAAAGGTTACTTTAGTGGTTTTTCCCGAAGTAAGCTTTTTTGCGCTAAAAAGCGAACTCTCCACTTGATCCATACACCCCAATTCATTAGCCGCCTTTATCGTCCAAACGATCTCTTTTCCGACGGATACCGTGATATCCCGACAGCCTTTCGCGTTTACCGTGGTCGTCGGGCTTGTCGCCGCGCCTATCGTTGAAAATACGATTATTAAAACAATCACAATCGCCGCGCCGGCAGAAATCCCGCCGATTAAAAAGCCGCGCTTGCGCTTTGCCGCCGTTTCGGCGGCTTTTTGCGCCGCCATGCGTTCCTCAAGACTCTTTTTGCCAGACGGCGACCCCGCATATTTTGCGGTGGGTTTTGAGGTCGGTTTTGAGGTCTGTTTGGTATTGTTGTTATAGTTTGCCACGGTGATAAATCCCCCTTAAAAAATTCGGTACTATACCTCGAAAAAATGATGATTACGTCACGCCGTTTAGTCAGTCACAATGATTTTACTGCTTCGCATTCCCATCCAACAACGGTACGGAATATCGCCGCTTTTTTCGGGCGTAAACTCGATGATATTCTCGCCTAATACGAGTTTTTTTGTAATGCCGAGTCGGTCTATTTTGAGCTCGCCGTTACAGCCGTTGAGATTTTTTTCGTCCGCACGAATGATCCAAACGACGGGAATGCCCTTTTTTACCTTGATTGCGCTGTATCGCGCCGATTCCAAATCAAACGAAACCGTCTGAAGATTATTTTCGGCGTCGATTACCGCCTCAAACGTCTGTCCCGTTCCCCCGAAAAGCCCCGTCAAGGAAAGTCCCGACAGCGTCGCGCCATTACTAAACATAAACATGCCCATGATTATCACTAAAACCGCACTCGCCGCCATGAGTTTTTTTGTGAATTTTGCGGTCAGTACGGAGCTTAACGCGCCGACAAAAAACATAAGCGGCACCGTCCCTAAGCTGAATAAAAACATCGACAATGCACCCAAAAACGGACTGCCCGTACTCAAAGCGTATATCTGCATAGTCTGTAACGGACCGCAAGGCATAAGCCCGTTTAACAAACCCACGATGAGCGGAGAACGGCTTTTTGCCTTTTGTCGGTTGATTTTTTTTGCAAAAAATTTAGGCATGTGAGGCGCAAGCTTCCGCAAAAACGGAAACAACCCTAATAGATTCAGCCCCATTATGACCATAAACACGCCCGCAATGATCGCGACAATCCCGCGTCCCGTATCCGAAAAAGTGAGAACGGAACCAAGCCCGCCGACCAAAAAGCCGACCGCCGTATAGGAGATAACGCGACCGAGATTGTACAGAATACTTGCGCGGAAAGTCGCCGCGTTGATCTTGTTTTTTAACGGCTTTATACCCTTTGTTTCAGACGCTTCTATACCGTGACGTTGCGGATTTTCCGCGTATACGGACTCGTTTTTTTCCTCTTGTACGGGCGTTTCTATACCTTGCGATTTTTCTTTTTGCACGGTTAATTTTTCCGCGCCGCCGTCCGTCGTTTTCGGCTTTTTTATACATTGCGATATGTTGATCCCTCCGCACATAGCGACACAATGAACGGAAGTCAAAAGCCCTATGACAAAGAGCATTCCAAGCGCGGTCCCCTCGCCCGCCGTCGGAAAAACATTGATAAAATTAAACACCCCAAGCCGACTGAGTATAAAAAATCCGCCGACCAACACTACCGCCGCGCCCAAAATTTTTACGGCTTTTCCCGTCCGTTTCGGCGCGGTAACGTCCTCTGTCGGGATGTAACCGAGGGTACGAATTATCTCATTGATTTTTTTAATGTCAATTATCTCCGTATCGTATGCGACAATCACCTCGCCGCGGGCATAGCTTGCTTTTACCTCGACGATACCGACCGTGTTTGAGAGTTCGATTTCAATCGTGCTTTCGCAATGCGCGCAAGTCATGCCGTCAACGGAAAATTTTTTGATTATTTCGTTCATGTTTTTCACACTCCCCGCGCCCGTCTTGTAATGTGTCTGTTGCCGTTTTAGATTCTTCGCTTGACGCTCCCTCTTTTTATTCGGATACGGGACGATGAAGGCATCGTCCCCTACAAGTATGACAGCGACTGCTTTTAAATCCGTTATTCTGCATTTTACATTCTGCATTCTGCTAAAGTCCGCAGCAGTAATTGATTACTCCGCTCACACATGCGCGCAAATGCTCCGCGCCGCGGCTGTCTTTGCAATCTATCAAAACGGTGATATCGTGATTTGC
>JAITOQ010000181.1 GCA_031289865.1 Clostridiales bacterium | reverse complement strand
CCTCTATCAATTCGTCCTCCGTATAGATATAAAGGTACTTACTGCTCGTGCTTCTATACCATTTTTTTACGACACGGTTGTACGGATAAAATGTGATATTGTATGTATATCTCGCGGCGGTTTCGTCCGTCAATGTGACCGTCGCGGACGCGCCCGGCGTACTGAAACGGTTTAACAACTCTATGAGGGTCGTCGCCGTGTAGCCGCCCGTCTTTTGACTGACCTTTTGCTTATCGACAATGAGTTTATACTCCAATTGACGGGAGTCGAGGGTACTCTCTACCGACGTAATACCATTGATACCCGCGCTTTTTAGGAGGGCGGTCAAGCGTTCGGTTTCCTTTTCGATAGAAAGACTGTCCCCGCCGTACACGTTGACTTGTACATAGTCGCTGTCAAGCATAGCTATTTCGGCAAGGCTGTTTAAGTCATAGCCGATTTCGGTAAAGTCGGCGATCTTAAAGGTGCGCGTCACACCATCCTTGCTCTCGACATAATCGCTTTCGAGAATTTTTGCGCGGATACCCTCCGCTATCTCCTTTGCCGTGACTTTTTTCCTTGCTTTCTTGTCGGCAAGAATGACCGTGCATTCAAGATCGCCGCCGCTTGCGACGCCGCTGAACATCGTACCGCCGAACATGCCGTCGGTATTTACAAAGCCGCCGCTCAAGTCCGAAACCGAACTTCCCATGACTTTAAAGCCCGTATAGACCGAAACCCCGCTGTCCGTCACCGTCCCCGCTGTTTTGTAGCCGCCGATTTTTTCCTCGGTAGTCCACATGAGGGTTTGGAGGAGATCCTCCTCGTTGATATCGTGAGCTAAAAGGTATCCCTCGTCCACGTTGAGATGGAGATTGACCGAATTCATATCGAGATCGGGCATCACTTGATTGTTCATAAAAAACGCCGTGATGAGCGCGCCGCCGAAAAGAACCGTCACGAGGACGAGCGGAACGACCTTTTTATTCAGACACAGATTGAGAAGCTTGAGATAAAATCTCCTAACCCCGCTAAAGAATTTTCCGTCCTTTTCGCTCGTTTCGCGGACAATCAGATTCCCCGCAAAAACCACGGGCGCGGTAACAACTCTCACCCATTTTTTGCGTTTTTTGAGCGAACTCTTAAAGCTGTCAAACAGTCTGAAGCCCGCCTCCTGAAGCGGAGAAACCTTGTCGGAATTTTTGATAAAGGTGGTCGCCGCCATCGGAACAAAGGTCATAGCGACGATCAAACTCGCGACAATCGTAAACGACATCGTAACGGCAAAGTCGCGGAGCATGTCGGTGACTATTCCGCTTGTAAAGAAGAGCGGAACAAATACGATAATCGTCGTAATAGTCGAGGCAACGACGGCTCCCGAAACCTGTCCCGCCCCCTCTAATGCCGCCTCGAATATGTTTTTGCCTTGATTTTTGAGGGCGAAAATATTCTCTATAACAATAATAGAGTTGTCTACAAGCATACCTACGCCGATTGCTATTCCCGCCATAGAAAAGATATTTAGACCTATCCCCGCCGCGTACATCATGATAAACGCGAGAATGACGCTCAATACGATAGACATTCCTACGACTATAGTCGGACCTATCTTCTTTAAAAAGAACAAAAGAATAAGGATTGCGAGAAGCCCGCCGAATATCAAATTGCTTAAAATCGTATCGACGACCAACTGAATATAATTTCCTTGATCCTCCAAAACGACGTACTTGAGTGACGAATCTGCCGCCGCCGTGCTCTCAAGATACTCCAATACCGCTTTAGACACCTCCGCGGTAGACGCGGAAGGGCTTTTGTTCACATTAAACTGAACTCCCGCCGCACCGTTCAGTATCGTGTGCAATAGGCTCGAATTGTCCAACTTTACGATATTTGCAACGTCGCTCAAAACGAGATTTATATTCGCGCCTTGAAGCTCGGTCAAAACAAAATCAAAGGTCTTGCTCGCGTCTATGAGCGCGGAAAGAGAAAGACCGCCGCCCGCAAGATCACTCGAAAGAGAGCCCATCCAACCCGTAAGCGCGGCATTGTCTATTCCCGCAAGTCCGAAAAGGGCGAGAATGCTATTTTGGCTCAAGCCCGCGCCGAGTAAGCCGTCGTTTATCCCCGCCACAAGCCCGTTTGCGGTCGAGTCGGGACTGCCTAACGCGTCTAAAATAGATTGAGTAAAGAGCATAGCCGTAAGCGCGGCGGTATTCGCTTTATCGATATCCGACAGCGAAAAGCCCGTAAGGCTCGTAAGAACAAGGTCGGCAATGTTTATCTGACCCGCAATCGGGAGATTAAACAGCTCCTCGACGGTCTTTACCTTGTCGCCTACCGTGATGAGAGTTCCGTTTGCACTGCCGATCGGCATCTCGATATTGTTTGCAAATACCGCAAGATCCAAAAGGCTCGGCGTCAGTATCTCCCCCAGCGACCGTCCAAGGTATGAAAAAAATCCGTCCATCGCGTCGTCAAAGGATTCTTTATACTCTAATTTATGCTGCGGCTCGCGCAAATACCCCGCAAACATCTCCGCGTATTTATAAATCTCCTCGTTGATCGCGGGAACGGTTTCTCTGACCCAATCTTTTATATCTCCGACCGACGCGGCAAAGCCCGCTTGATTGTCGTCGACATATCCGACGGCGGCGTTATAGGCGGCATAGAGCGCGCCTTTCATCGCACTTTCCGCAACGCCGACCGCCGAAGACGCGGCGTTTTTTATCTCCGCAACTATTGCCGCGTCCGCATCGCTAAGCGCGCCGAACATTCCCTCGACCACGCCTTTCGCTTCGTCGAGAAGAGTCTGCAACACTCCGATAGGCAGCTTCGCGGTATCCTCCACAGACCCGAAAATCTTTTTTAAATCCTCCGCCGCGGACGCCAACGCGTCCTTTATAGGTTGAGCCGCCTCGTATGTATATCCGTATCCGTTTAAAACCTCGTCAAGCTGCGCTTGAAGTCCGTCGATGCGGTCGTTTAAGTCGGCTACCGCCTTGTCGATGAGCGCGGAGGTCTCGGAGGTCTCTTTTACGGACAAAAGCGCGGCTTGAGCGTTGTCTATCGCCGCAATGAGTTTTTTCTCCGCTTCTATCGCCGCCGCCGAAAGCA
>JAITOQ010000201.1 GCA_031289865.1 Clostridiales bacterium | reverse complement strand
CCGCTCCGCTTAGAGCGGAGGATATGCTCGCGGTAACAGCCGTCGAGATAGGCGCGGAGGGTGTCGCGTGACAAGTCTTTTTTTCGGTTCATCGCCTCGCAAATCTCTCTCACGACGGTTTCATAGTTTGTCACGTCTTTCAGAATCTCCCGATTTTCCGACTCGAACCTATCTATGATACAAAATACCAAATAGTCGTAAATCCTACGGTTCGCAAGCTTTATCTCAAAATCGAGGGCTTTCGATACGGCATAAAGGTTTTCCGAGTACTCACGCTCACGCTCCGAAAGCGTCAAAAGCACACTCCTTGCGCCGACATATTCCCCGCGCTTTGCGAGTCCCTTTCCGAGGAGCCGCGGGGTTTCAAAAAAGAGTTTTTGGCAGTCTTGATTTTCAAAATACTTGTTTAAAAAACCTTTAAGAGCTTTCTTTTGTTCTCCGCGTTTTAAAATTCTTTTAAAGACGTTTTGTTTTTGATAGTCGGTCTGCGCGTCCTCGAACCCCTTTGCGGCTTTTTCCATCTCCGCGGTTTCAAACACGTTTAGCCCGCGCTTGAGCGTATCGAGCCAAGGATATTTCCCTTGAATCCGAAAATACCGTTCCGTTTCGACAGCGTTGTTTCCGTACTCAAAAAACCCTTTCAGTTTTTTTATCTCCGCATAGCAAAAGCCGCGTACGGCGTCGCTAAGCTTTTCATTCATGACGGCGGCGTCGGAAAAATCCCCGTCGAGATAAATATTCCGCATGTTTTCAAGATAGATCCTATACAATACGTTTCCGTGCGAATCGGTCTCGTAAAGGGTTTTTGCGATGCGCTCAAGCCTATCTATCCGCGCATCTACCGCCCCGTCGATCTCTTCGCCGCCATTGGCGTTCGGTATCGACGAAGAGCGTACAGTGCTTGAAACAGCGTCACGCGCCGCATTAGATACGGCGGCCGACGGCGCGATCGGTATAACGGCGGGCGCGGAAAACAGCCGCTCAAGCTGAACATAAAAGCCCTCTTTATCCTTTACGTCGTCTATCATGAGCGCGTATTTTGAAAGAGTACCGAGGCGCGAATAGATCACGTCGATAGCGGCTTTTTTTTGAGAAACCATAGCGACGGTTTTGCCGCGCCGCGCAAAATCCGCAATGATACTCGTAATGGTCTGAGATTTTCCCGTCCCCGGAGGTCCTTGTATCACAAGATTTTTGTCCGTGAGCGCGGAGACCGCGGCTCGCTCTTGCGACGCGTTCAGCTCGTTTATATAAAACAAATCATGCTCTCTGATTTCCTCCGCACGCTTTTCCGCGCCATCGGCAGCCTCCGCAAAAAAATCGCTTTCTCCCGCGTTTTCCAAAAGCTCCGATAAGAGTCCGTTTATCTCGTCGCCGTCTATGATATCCTTAAAATCCTTTTGCAGCGCACCCGAATAAAATGAAAATTTCCCCAAAACCGCGTTGCGTACCACCCGGTACTCTCCGCTCTTAAATTTCGGAAAGTCCGTCGTCTTGTATTCTAAAAAGCTTTCGAGGTCGCTCCCCTCGTCGGTGACTATGTTTTCAAAGTCAAGAAGCTCGATTCCGTTCGTCGAAAAAAATTCGTACAGCTCACTCTCGAAGCCCTCCGCGGTTTCGCTTTGGACGGAGTTTTGCGGCAAGTCTTTTTTTAAGGAATTTAATTTGTTGTGGGTCAAAATGAGGTTGTTGTTAAATAGAATGTCGCGGCTTTTGTCCGCTTTTAGGGTGATAAAATCCGCTTCGCGCCTAATCTCGACGGGAAAAAGCGCGAGAGGAGCGCGGATATTGAAGTCGTCGCCGCGCATTTTTCCGACCGCATACGGATAGCCGACGTACAATTCGTACTGACCGCTCTCCCTAAGATCCTTTTCGACCTCGCGTATGAGCATGAGGATTTTTTTGTAATTTTTTTCGTTTTCGCGAATTTCGCCCGTCCTAAGGTCGCATATAACAACCTCTTTGCCCCCGAACAAAAGCCGCTTGACAAGCTCCGCATTTTTTGCGCGTTTTTTGTCATAGAGATCGACCGCGTATTTGTTGTACAGCTTACCTTGATATAAAAGCCGATTTTTTTTGTTGATATTGACCAATCGGTTTTCGAGATTTTTGAGAACGGTTCGGACGTCCTCGGCAAGGAGTATGTTGTCGCATTTTTCTTTGCGATAGTCCGAAATAACCGCCAAAAACGCGTCCCCGTACTTGTCCGCAAAGGTCTTACCAAGCCCCGCGACCAACGTCAACTCCTCTTTTGTCTTAGGGCATGCATTCGCCAAATCGAGGAGCGCACGGTCCGTACAGACCGTCGGCGTCCTCCCGTCTTGTGTCGGCTCTTGTTTTAGCTTCGCCCGCAAGCGAAACAATTCGGTATATAATTTTTCATCCATAACATTCTCCTCGGTCTATTCGCTTACCAACAAAAAATATTCCCCGCGCCCCACTCTTATTTCTTCGTTTTCTTTAAAGGCGCGCCCGCTCAAATAGTCGCGGCAAGCTTTTTCCGCGATAAAGCTCCGTGTTTTTTCGCCGTTGTTAATGACGACGGCAGCTTTATCCGCGGCAAGCGCGTAACACAAAAGCCCCTCCGCGCCGATAAAGCGGATATCGTCTAAATCCTCCTTAAATTCCTTGCGGAACGCGCCTAAGGTCTTATAAAAATCTAATATTACGAGATTTTCACGCCCGTACGGATAGGGGGCGCGGTTCAGCGGATCCTCAAATCCCGTAAGCCCTACCTCGTCGCCGTAATAGACCGACGGGATTCCGGGAAGCGTAAATTCTATGAGCACGGCAAGCTTTAAACGCGTCAGCGCGTTTTCAAGCTCCTCTTGCGGTATGACAAGCTCGCGTTTTTGCTTTTTTGAGAGGTGCGAATAATCGTGCTTTAAAAAGTAATTGACGGCTCTCACGGTGTCGTGGGTATCTATGATATTCATGAGCAGTCTAACCGCATTTTTGGGATAATTTTCGAGGATACTCATGACGGTTTCTTTCAAAAATTCGATATCGTTGCACATAGCGTAACGCAAAATCCCCTCTTTAAAAGGGTAATTCATGACTGAATCCAGCTGGCTCCCCAACAGATACGGACGCATCGAGCCGTAACTCACCTTTGTGGACGCGTCCTCCCAAACCTCGCCTAAGAGATACCCGTCGGGGTGAATAGACTTTACGGTCGTGTGAATATCATAGATATAGTCACTCGGCAATTCGTCGGCAACGTCCAAACGAACCCCCTTGACCCCCATATTCAGCCACTTGACAAGGACGTCTCGCACAAGCCGTCGAACGTCGGGATTGTCCTTTTTGAGGGTCGGTACGACCTCTATTCCCCACCAACAGTCGTATTTATTCGGGAAATGCCTAAAGGTGTACCAATCATAGTACGGCGAAGCCTTGCTCTGATACGCGCCTACGCTATCGTAATGCCCGTGTCTGTTAAAATAGCGGCTGTCCGAACCCGTGTGATTAAAAACCCCGTCCATCATGACGATCATTCCGCGCTTTTCGCATTCCGCAATCAACTCTTTTAAGAGCGCTTCGTCGCCGAACAACGGGTCGATTTTAAAATAGTCGCCCGTATCGTAACGGTGATTTGACGCCGCCTCGAATATCGGTGAAAGGTAGAGAACGTTCACGCCGAGAGAGGCTATATAGTCCAATTTGTCGATAATCCCTTGCGCGTTTCCTCCGAAAAAATCGTTTGCGCGGAATACTCCGTCGTGGTCTACTACAGTAGGAAGCTCGTTCCAAGCCTTTTTGACTATACCGTGCTTTTCCTCTCGCGGAGTGTAATCCCCCTTACAAAAACGGTCGGCAAAGATGTGATAAATGACTCCGCCGCTCAAAGCGGGTCTTTCGTCCGTCCCCTCGTACACGGTCAGCTGCCAATCGGGTAAGGTTTTTCCCTCCTCCGCGCAACCGCCCTTTCCTCTTTTGACGTATGCCGTACCGCCGTCGGTATAGACCTCGAAGCCGTAAAAATAAATGCCCGCCTCCGACAGCGCAAGCTCCGAAAAATAGGTAAAAAGCCCGTCTTTCTCACTCTCAAATTTCATAGGGACGTTGACAACCTCGCCCGTGTATTTTTTGAGGATTAAGCTCACCCCAAAGACCTCCCCCGTGTGATCAAAGGGAAAGCGGAAGCAGAGAGTTTGACCGACGCGCACCGCGCCGAAGATGGATTTGTATTCTTGTTTTCTCGAATGAAATAAAAACATAAGCGCACTTGTTGCATAAAAATTTCATATTAAAAAATAAAATCCGATAATTCGGATTTTGTTTTTTATATGAGATTTAATCCTTTGTTGTGAGAATAATTACAAATTGTAGAGCATAGTGTCTATCTCTGTTCTTCTGTTTTTGACCGCGTTTACCCGATCGACGATTATCGAGATAATCGCCGCTACGACGATAACCGCTATGACCGCTATAATCACCAACTTATAACTCGTCAAAAACGAGTCGAGCTTTAAGGTAAATTCGGTTCGCCCGTTAAGTCTGCCGTCGTTTTGGTTTGAGGTCAATTTGACGGGAAGATTCTTGTCTTTTATGTCTTCTACATTGCCCAGAATGCCGTCCGCGTTTTGCCCGATGATGACCGCGGTATTTTTACAGCCCGTAATCAACGAGGTTTCAACCGCCGAATCAGCCTTTCCCGCAATACCGCCCGCATAGCTATCTATATCGCCCTTTTGTACGGCTTTTACAAGCCCGTAATTTTTGCAATTTTCGATCGTACCGTAAAAATTCCCCGCAATACCGCCGACCGCCGCATAGCCCATAATGACCGCGTCGTCGGTGTTGTCGCTATCCTTGACCGTACCGCCCTTTGAGTATGCCACAATACCGCCCGCATACGCGGAATTTTTTGAGCCGACCTCTCCGCTGTTGATACATTCGGTGATTTCCGCGTTGTTTATCGCGACAATACCGCCCGCATAAGAAGTCGTTCCCAAAACGGTTCCCTCGTTACTGCATACCGAAACCGTGCCGTTATTGGTTTCGACGATACCGCTCGTTCCCGAAATAGTCCCCGCGTTGTACGAGAGCGTCACCGTCCCGCCGTTTGTCACCGCAATCCCGACCGCCGTCGACGGACGCGCCGCCGTGGTTATAACCTTTGCGTAATTTTTTACTTGTGATATCAATCCGTTATTAGTATTGGTAAGCGCGACGTTCGACACGCTGCAAGAAGCGTCGATAATCAGCTTTTTTACCGTTGCGTTCGTGCCTACCGTGCCGAATATCCCCTCTTTAATCGCTACGTTCTTTATTTTGTATCCGTTTCCGTTAAAAACTCCGTTAAAGGTTGCGAGTGCGGATTTACCGATTTCACGCGCCGTAACGTCTAACCGTGCTGACGGTTTGCCGTTAAAATCAATGTCCGCGGCGAGAATATAGTTTAAGTTGGTATGTTCAAGATAATAAACCTCTACTACCCCGTTTAAAAGGTACTTTTCAAAATCGTCGGGTCTGCGCAAAACGATATACTCGATCTCCTCCGTCCCGCTGTCCGTGGTAATCCTCTCGACAAACGTATTATCCGCGGGGTCGATCTCTGTCTTTTCTATGCTCGCATTCGCCGCCGCATACACATAGCGGTTGTGAGGATTCTCTATGTCTTTAAAATACGGCAGCAAAAAATAAGATGCGCCGAAAGCAATCAGAAAGACAAGTATATACGCTGCTTTTTTCATGTGGTTCCTCCGAGAGAATCTGCAAAACCGCCGACCGAAATTTGCCGTCGGTCATCGGTTTCCTGCCTAAAAAAAATACGTCCCGCCAATTGTATAAACTACAACTTAATTATTATATATCATATTCGAGCCAATGTCAATATGTTATTTCAATTTTTCTTTTAAATATTTTATTTTTTTTATAAAAAAACAAAGGTCAAGACACCGTCTTGACCTTTGCAGATTGTTTTAAATCAAACCTTATTTCTTCTTCTCGTCTTTTTCGTCGAGGATAACCTTTGCCACGACGCCCGAACCGACGGTTCTGCCGCCTTCGCGGATAGCGAAACGGAGACCCTCTTCGATAGCGATAGGGGTGATCAAGGTGATTTCCATATCGATGTTGTCGCCCGGCATGACCATTTCGACTCCGTTAGGGAGCTTGATGTTACCCGTAACGTCCGTTGTACGGAAGTAGAATTGCGGACGGTATCCGTCAAAGAACGGAGTATGTCTGCCGCCCTCGTCTTTCGTCAAAATATAGACTTGCGAGGTGTAGTGGGTGTGCGGTTTAATGCTGCCCGGTTTCGCAAGAACTTGACCTCTCTCGATGTCTTTTCTGTCGATACCTCTAAGGAGTGCGCCGATATTGTCCCCCGCAAGCGCGCTATCGAGCAGCTTGCGGAACATTTCGATACCCGTTACGACGGTGTCACGCGGTTTTTCCGCAAAGCCGACGATTTCAACCTTGTCCGCGAGTTTGAGAGTACCTCTCTCCACTCTGCCCGTAGCGACCGTACCGCGACCCGTGATGGTCATGGTGTCCTCGATAGGCATAAGGAACGGTTTTTCGGTCTCGCGAATAGGATCCGGAACATAGGAATCCACAGCGTCAAGAAGCTCTTGAAGCGGTTTGTACCATTCGCTCTCTTTTTTGCCCGCGATGAGATCCTCGGAAGCTTTGAGCGCGGAACCCTTAATGATCGGTGTGGTGTCGCCGGGGAAGGAGTATTGATTGAGAAGCTCTCTGATTTCAAGCTCGACAAGCTCCAAAAGCTCCGGGTCGTCGACTTGGTCGACCTTATTCATAAATACGAGAATATACGGTACGCCGACCTGACGCGCAAGCAAGATATGCTCGCGGGTTTGAGGCATCGGACCGTCGGTCGCCGCAACCACGAGGATCGCCGCGTCCATTTGAGCCGCGCCCGTGATCATGTTTTTTACATAATCCGCGTGACCCGGACAGTCAACGTGCGCATAGTGTCTTTTTACGGTTTGATATTCGACATGCGCGGTATTGATAGTAATACCTCTTTCCTTTTCTTCGGGAGCCTTGTCGATTT
>JAITOQ010000122.1 GCA_031289865.1 Clostridiales bacterium | reverse complement strand
GTTTTTATCCTTACTTTTCAACTTTCAATTTTCAACTCTTCCCTCAATGTCCCTACTCCGATTCTTTTAATCGTGAGTCCGAGCCGTTCGCCTACGCGTCCGTACTTTTTATAAAATTCCATAGTCGCGTCCGCTATCCTAAACAGCTCTTTTTTGTCAAAGACAATCGGTACGACGCTTTCGCCCTTAGAAATTTCGTTCCCGAACATTCCTCCAAACGACAAAATATAGCCGCGCCGCCCCGTCCATGCGTCGGTCGGGCAGGATTTTACACATTTTCCGCAATATACGCACGCCGATTTGTCCAAAACCATCGCGCCGTCCTTTTCCGTAATCGCCTTTACGGGACAGACCGCCGCACATAAACCGCACAGCGTACACGTTTCGTTTTTCCATTCGGGCAAAACGCCGCCCTTTATCCCAAAATCGTTTTCTTCGGCTTTTAAGCAGTTGTTTTTACAGCCCGTAATCCCTATCTTAAACTTATGCGGAAACTCCTTGCCAAAATAGCGCGCATCTAATTCCTCCGCGAGCTTACTCGTTTCTATGAGACCGCTCGGACAAATCGACGAGCCTTGACACGCGGTAACCGTCCTGACACGCGGTCCGCACGCCCCCGGCTGAAGTCCCGCCTCCGCAAGCGACGCCGTCACCGCGTCGATATCTTTGACGTCGATAAAGGGAATCTCCACACCTTGACGCGAGGTCAAGTGTACATACCCCTTTCCGTAACGCGCCGCGACCTCTTGTATCTTTAAAAGGTTTTCCGCGGTCAATTGACCTCCGACGACGCGCAAGCGCAGAGAAAATTTCCCCGCTTGAATCTGCCGCATAAAGCCGCCTTTTTTTAGTTTTGCATAATCGATTTCCATAATATTTCCTCAAAGAAAGCTGTTGATTAAATAACGTGGGTTCAAATTTTGAACTCACCGTCAACCTTCATAAAGTTGTTATACGATTCCAAAATGTATTCGTTCACTTGCACCTTATCGGGAATAGCCGCGCTCATGCCGTACAGCGCCGCGCTCCCGTCCAAAAACTTTTCGGGCGAAGCCTTTAAAATCTCTACCGAAGACTTTAAATCCTTTAAAAACTCCTCCGCGGAATCCTTGTGCGCGGGAGTAATCATAAAATGCAGACAGTCCGGATTGGCTTGCTGATCGATAACCCAACCTTTGTGTTCCAAAATATCCGCAAGCGCATGGACGTTTAATGTCTTTGCCCCGAATGCGAACACCCCTATCTTCGGGTCGCCCAAAATATACAATTCTTCTATCTTACGAATTCCGTCAAGAAACCTATCGGTGGTCGCTTTTATCTCTTTTTGTATGCGCCTATAGCCCTCTTTCCCGACATAGTTGACGACCGCCCATGCGGACGCAATCGCGCCGCCGGGTCTTGTACCGGTCGCGGACGGCGAAATAAACAGCCCTCCGGGCCAATTTGAATAGGAAAAATACTGAAAGCGTCTGATATCCTTGTTTTTGTAGAGGAGTACCGAAACGCCCTTTGCGGCAAACGCGTATTTATGTAAATCCGCCGATATCGACGTGACACCCTCGACCTCGAAGTCAAACGGAGGAATATCTACTCCGAGTTCCTTTAAAAACGGTAGAGCAAAGCCTCCGAGGCATGAATCTACATGCAATCGGAGACCGTACTTTACGGCTAATTTTCCCAACCCCTCTATCGGATCTACAATCCCTTGCGGGTATTGCGGCGCGCTCCCTATGAGCAAAATCGTGTTTTCGGTTATAGCCGCCTCGACGGCTTTTAGATCGGCGCGGTATTCCTTGTCCACCCCGACGTGTACCGCCTTTACCCCGAAATAATGCGCCGCCTTTTCTATCGACGCGTGCGCCGTAATCGGTAAAATCATTTCGGGCTCTTTGATATGCGGCTT
This sequence comes from Clostridiales bacterium, assembly GCA_031289865.1. Classification (GTDB taxonomy): domain Bacteria; phylum Bacillota; class Clostridia; order Christensenellales; family JAISNN01; genus JAISNN01. The sequence continues at coordinate 781 of JAITOQ010000122.1, read as the reverse complement.
GAGTCTCCGCGCCTCGTCGCGATAGGTCTTGACCGCCATGAGGAGGCTTTCGCTTCCGCCCGAGGTCAAGCTACCGGCGGTTTCTTCGTCGCCGTGAAAAAGCTCAGCCGTCATCGACAAAACCTCCGACTCAAACCTCTTTAAGCTCCCGAATACAAACGGGTTTAGCGCGTTTGTGTGAAAAAATTCAAGATAAGCCCGCTCCGCGACCGACGTAATCTCCTCGCCCGCATAATATACAAGGCTAAAAATGCGCCCCTCTTTCCACTTGCCGTCGCCCGTCTTGTACGCCTTTAACCGCTCGAATAGCTCTTGCTCGGATATACCCTTTTCCGGAAACCTCATAAAATCCTCCGCGTCCCGACCGTGCAACGCCGCTATAAAGTCAAATCGACTCGACACAAGGCTTACATATTCTCGGAACTTCATAATATAAAACATATATATATTATATGCCCATTCTTATTATAGAGTATAACGCTATGCCGTGTCAACCGAATTGGAATAAAAAATCATAAAAGCGGCGGTTTCATTTCCAAAGCTACAAACAATTCCATGATTTCGCTGTCGATTGCTTGCGGTTCCGTCGTCGGCGAATATCTCTTTACCACCGCGCCGTCGGTATCGACTAAAAACTTCGTAAAATTCCATTTGATTTTTGAGCCGAACACGCCTTCCCTTTCTTTTTTCAAAAACGTATACAGCGGTATCTCGTTTTTGCCGTTGACCTCGATTTTGTCGAACCGCTTAAAGGTGGTCTTATATCTCAACTCGCAAAATT
>JAITOQ010000118.1 GCA_031289865.1 Clostridiales bacterium | reverse complement strand
TGCATTTTGCATTCTGCATTAAAAACACAAAAGGAGAAACCTCAATGTTAAAAAAATCAAATACGGTTTTTTTTCGTAAAATCATGGCGGTGATTTTGGTAGCGGCATTTTCGGCGATTGTTTTGACGTCGTGTAATTTTCTTAATCTTCTTATTCACGGGGCAGATCTTTCTAACGACACATCGGAGCCAAAGGATACCGAATTTGAATGGGACGGCGACCGTTTTGTAGGGCTTTTTTTGATTGTGGTTGCGAGTGACGGAACGGAGTTTCCGACTACGGAGATTACCGATGAGTTTCTGACGAAAGAATTTTTGACGGACAATTTAGATAAATCGGATATGTTAGGAATTTGGACGTATTATGTTTCGAGATTTGAGGAGGATGGGCGCGACACGGGCTATCATTTGTTTGAGTCTAATGGTCTGGTTAATGTTGGATTTAGCTTTATTGACGGCGGAAATTCCAGCGGCTGTGCAACAGAGGCGGATTTTGTTTATACCGAAGAACTCGACGGTGCTATAATTTTTCCGATAGAGGTATATCAGAAGAAATCAGGCGAATTGTATACGTTTGGAAGACCGGGACACACTATTCACTCAAAATCGCCGACCACAGAATTCGGCGTTTATCCGTACACGTATATCTACTACTCAGAGGAATTGACCGAAACCAGAACCTTTAACGGCATGGTCGAAACCAGACATTTATACACGGGTTCTGTGCTTATAAATATTTGCAGAGCGGATAAACTTTTGTCGGCAAAGGTTTATGAATACGACAACGATATGGACTTGATAAATACTGCGGAGCTTGACAAAAACATAATAAAGAATTATTTGAGTGAACCGCTTTATAACAATACTTGGGGAAAATATCAGACACAAGCGACTTGCGCTTACGTCGTGATTGAGGAAAAATACCAAAAAAGCGACGGGAGCATATATCTTCGCCGCTCGCTCATAAGCAAAAACGACGCTGACAAGGGGCACGGCTTTTATTTTCCTATCGGTAACGGGTTTGTTGATTTAACCACTCTTACCTTTGAGTTTTAAAAAAATAAAAAAACGCGTTCTATTGTGGATAACCGCTTTCTGAAAATTCCGAATTTCTAAAAAATTTTCAATAAAATTTTCTAAAAAATGCAAAAAACGACACAAAAACACTTGACATAGACGACGACGACGACGACGACGTATACTTAATACTGTATTTACAGAGATAAAAAATGTTGATAAATATATTTTGAAACGCATTTATAGTATAATAAAACAAAGTAAACTTTCGAAAAATGGTTGCACAACTATGCGTTTGAGATTCTTCGCATTTGCTCAGAATGACACCGACTTTTAAAAAATCCGCAATTTTGCATTTTGCATTCTGCATTAAAAACACAAAAGGAGAAACCTCAATGTTAAAAAAATCAAATACGGTTTTTTTCCGTAAGATCATGGCGGTGATTTTGGTAGCGGCATTTTCGGCGATTGTTTTATCGTCGTGTAACTTCCTTGATTTTTTCAAAAAAGACAGTCCGACTCAACCCGAAATTCCCGAAGAAATTCTTGACGACGATAAGGAATTAAAATTTGAAGGGGACTATTTAGTCGGGTTTTTCATGTATTTTGTTTTGCCCGACGGTACGGTATTCCCGACGGACGATTTTAAGAGTCCCGACATGATCGGGGTATATGAGTACAACGGAATGCGGCTTAATGACGACGGCACGGAATATTTATACAGCTCAAGTTTTTTTGGAGGCGGTTTGTTTAACATCCGCGTGGGCATCGGAAATAACGGAATCGCGCCGAACGGTGAGATAAGTATCGAAGCAACTTTTATTTATACGCATGAATTAGACGGGGCTGTCGCGGAAATTTTTGCAGTCTATCAAAAAGAAGACCGTGAATTATATACTAAACGTGCAATGGGTGAGCATATCTCCGATTTATCTTCGGGCAAGGAATCGGAGGGCATACATTCTTCGTTTTCTACAGATACGTTGAAAGAAGAGCTGAAAGCAAGTAAAACAGACAAAAACGGGGTAAAAACCGAAATAAAATACACCGCGTCGGTGAAGATAACTTTTCTCAAAACCGATGAGCTGTTGTCCGCAAAGATATATGAGTATGACAATAACGCAAACTTGCTTGGCGCAAACGAATTTGACAAGGACGGGATTGACCGTTATTTAACCGAATTGGATTACGGTTACGGCAATCGATATCAAACCGACGAGGCTTGCGAGTATGTAGTTATAGAGGAAAAATATCAAAGAAAAGACGGCAGCGAATATCTTTTCAGAAAGATTTTAAATAAGGCGACTTATGATAAAACCCACGTTTTTTATTTCCCCGCGGGCGACGGCTTGATTGACGGAAAGGTTCTTGCCTTTTTTGCTGCGAGCGAATAAGATTTTTTTAAAAGTAGGGGGCGCACTTGTCGTCCCGTATAGCGGATAAAAGCAAATGTGATTGTAGGGGACGATGCCTTCATCGTCCCTCACCGAATAATAAAAAAGCAAGTGTAATTCTGAACGAATGCAAAGAATAACACTTGCTTTTTTTATTAGGATACGGGACGATGAAGGCATCGTCCCCTACAAGGAAACCGCTGATTAAGTTCCGCAGTCATCTTTACGCCGTCTTTTTTCGTCCGTTTCTTCCAAGAGAATGCACATGCTTCTTTAAAATCCGCAATTTTGTATTCTGCATTAAAAAAATCCTCAACTTTCAATTTAAAAAAAGAGTATACAATGCCTAAAAGCGGATATAATTTCCCCCGAAACAAAAACTTTATTTTTTTACAGAGAGGGAAATGACATGAAAAAGAAAGACGGCAGCGGTTACATAGCTTTGATTTTGGCGGCGGTAATTCTTTCGGCTGTGTTTTTTGGAAACGCGCTTATCGCGGAAAAGCCGAAAGCGGACGCGGCAGAACAGGAGTATTTGCGGATTCACATTCGTGCGAACAGCAATTCTTCGGAGGATCAGAGCGTCAAATACCGCGTTCGCGACGAGATTATAAAGCTGTTGACTCCGGAGCTTGCCGAATGCACTTCGCTCGAAGCGGCGTTAGCGCGAACGGAAAAAATTTCGGACGATATTATACGGGCGGCGAACGCCGTTCTTCGCGCAAACGGGTTCGGTTATACCGCGCGCGCCGCCGTCAGAACGGAGGAATTTCCGACCCGAATCTACGACGGATTGACCCTCGAAAAAGGGATCTATACCGCCTTGATTATAGAACTCGGGAGCGCGGCGGGGGACAACTGGTGGTGTATCGCGTGTCCGCCTCTCTGCTTTATTCCCGCCGCCGACGACGGGAGCGGTACGGTCAAATACCGTTCTAAAATTTTGGAAATCATAAGGGCATTTTTTGAAAGTTGAAAGTTGAGAATTGAAAGTTGAGGATTTTTTTAATGCAGAATACAAAATGCAGAATGCAGAATTGCAGATTAAAAGGTAAGTTTGTAGGGGACAGCCCCGCTCGTCCCGCACCGAATAATAAAAAGGTAGGGTCATTCTGAGCGAATGCGAAGAATCTAAAACGTTAGCCATACACCTACTAAAGCATACAAGGGTATTTTTTGAATAAGGAGTGGAATGAATGAGTAAATCAATCAAGATTTTTTCCGTCTGTTGTATCATGCTGTTGATAGGCGCGTACGTCTATGTTTTTTCGGTGTCGGGCTACGGCGTGACGCGTGCGGATGTTACTGCGGAAGAGGTAGTAACGGCTGCGGTCTTAAAGCAAGGCAGCCGCGGAACCGACGTAAAAAACATGCAAACAAAGCTAAAAAATTGGGGCTACTATAGCGGCGCGGTGGACGGAGTTTTCGGCGCGCAAACCCTTGCGGCGGTCAAGTTATTTCAAAAGAAAAACAAGCTGACGGTTGACGGGATAGTCGGCGCAAAAACCGCGGCGGCGATGGGGCTTACGCTTTCGGGGAGTACCTCTTCGGGCTATTCCTCTTCAGACCTTGAGCTGTTGGCAAAATGCGTCTATGCCGAATCACGCGGAGAGCCGTATACGGGTCAAGTCGCGGTTGCGGCGGTGGTCTTAAACCGCGTCAAAAGCTCCGCATTTCCAAACTCGATACCGGGCGTGATATATCAGCCGTGGGCATTTACCGCGGTGCATGACGGGCAAATCAACTTGACTCCGAATCAAGACGCATACAACGCGGCAAAGGACGCGCTCAACGGTTGGGACCCGACCTACGGCTGTATCTACTATTTTAATCCCAAAACCGCAACCAACGCATGGATTTGGAGCAGAGAGGCGCGGCTTACGATCGGCAATCATCGCTTCTGCGTTTAAGCAACGTGACGTTGCATCCACATTCGCAACAGACGGATATGAGAGGCATGCTTTAGTAGCCCGTTCACCGATTGGTTTAATGCAGAATGCAAAATGCAGAATGGCGGATAAAAAGAGGACATACACTTAAAGTACAGATAGAACCTTATAAATTACGAAAGTTTTTGAAAAGAGCGCGAGAAAAAATTTTTCCAAAAATTTTGTCTCGCACCTCTATTATCAAAAAAAAAAACAAAAAAATAAAAAGGAGTATTCAGTGAAAAAAGAAAAAAAAGCCTACGACACAAAAAAATCCACACGGATTTTGGTGGTCGTTTCTTCGATTTTGTTGCTTGGGGTGGTCGGAATGGTGATTTACAACGTCATCGTGGTCAAGGAGCGCGACTCATATATGCGCGACACGGAGAATAATTATCAGCAATCCTTTTACGAACTCATAGAGAGCGTAAACGATATCGAGAGCAAGCTCGGTAAGTTGGTAGTTTCCAACGGTATTACGACACAGCGGACGCTTGTAAACGATATAAATAAACTCACGGCGGTTTGCGTGGGGCATTTAAGTCATCTGCTCCAAAACGACAGCGGCGACAGCAGAATCACAAAGTTTATCAATCAACTCCGTGATTATACGGGCGTACTCTTTAAAAAGCTTGAGAGGGGCGAACCCCTCACGGAGGAGGATCAAGACAAGCTGCAAGAGATTCGGTCGATGATTGATAGATTGGGAACGGAGCTTGCGGCGGTAGGTGACAAGATGGCGGAGGGGTACAATCTCATAAACGGCTATACGGGTAAGGACGCGTTTTTAAAGGACATTTTTGACGGCTTAAACGAGGCGACCGTGGAATACCCGCAAATGATTTATGACGGGCCGTTCAGCGACAGCGCGGAAAAACAGACCGCAAAGGGCTTGACGGGTGAGGCGGTTTCGGAAAGCGAGGCGCGTGCGGCGGTGACGAAGCTCTATGAGGGCAAAGGCTTAAAAAATATCGACTATATCGGAGATGCGGGCGGGGTGATACCCGTGTACGAGTATATCGCCGAAACCGCGGACAGAAGCATATATGTTTCGGTCACAAAGACGGGCGGGCATATTCTCTGTATCAACGCTTATAGGAGCGTCGGCGAACAGACCCTCTCCGACGACGAATGTATAGCGATTGCGGGACAGTTTGCGGAGCTGCTCGGCTTTTTTGACATGAAAAACGTATGGATCAGCAATTACGACGGCGTAATGTATATCAATTTTGCTTACGAACGCGACGATATCATCTATTATCCCGATCTTGTAAAGATTAAGGTCGCGTCGGACAACGGCGAAATCCTCGGCGCGGAATGCGCGAACTACTATCTAAACCATACCGAACGCGACCTTGCGGCAATCTCGGTCTCAAAACAAGCGGCGGGCGAAAAGCTCTCCAAAAAACTCACGATAGAATACGTTCGCCTCGCGCTCATTCCGCACGACAATACGGAAAAACTCTGCTATGAATTTTATTGCGACTATGACAACGCTTGGTACTTTGTCTATATCGACGTAGTAACGGGTGAGGAGGTCAATATTTTGAGAGTGATAGACAGCGGGAGCGGACAGCTGTTGTATTAAATGGAAAATTGAAAGTTGAAAGTTGAAAAGTAAGGCATCACTATTGAGTTGAAAGTTGAAAATTGAAAGTTGAAAAGCAAGGTGTCGCTACGCTCTAAG
>JAITOQ010000012.1 GCA_031289865.1 Clostridiales bacterium | reverse complement strand
CATTCTGCATTCAAAAAGTATTCCGCATTCTGCATTCTGCATTCTGCATTAAATACGCATTCTGCATTGTTTAAAAACAAGCTCTTAGCATACTTTGCTTGAGCGACCAACATTTTTAGCCCGCCGAAATACGGTATCCCTTTTTCCGCCGCCAAAAAGCCGAGTTTCGTAACGAGCGGATTGTATACGACGTCCGCAACGTCCGTAAGGCACGGAAACGCGTCCAACGACACCAAGCATTCGCCGCTCTTAGGAAACATGCCGACGGGCGAGGTGTTTATGAGGATTTGCGCGCCGCCGCAGTATTCCGCATAGTTTTCGTAATTTATCGCGCCGCGCCGCGAAACGATCAAAATCTCTTTTGCCCCAAGCGAGGTCAACACCGCCTTTACCGTCGCCGCCGTCCCGCCGTCGCCCAAAAGCACGACGGTTTTTCCCTCCGCGGAAATTCCGTCCGAAATATCCCGCCGCGCTTTCACTTCCGCGAAAATCCCGCCAAAAATATCCCGCCGCGTTTTTTCCGCGCAAGCCCCGTCCGACAACATATCTTGCCGCGCTTTCACCTCCGCGGAAACATTACTCGACGTCAACAAATACCGAAATCCGAAAAAATCCGTATTATACCCGACCAATTTATCGCCGCGCTTCACGACCGTATTGACCGCGCCTATCGCCTCTGCGCTTTCGTCGAGAATATCCAAAAACGGTATCACCGTCTTTTTATACGGTATCGTCACGTTAAACGCGTCGTATTTACCGCTCCTCACAAACGCCCCGACCTCTCTTTCGTGCAGTTCTACCAAATCATACGAATAAGCCCCCCTTGAGAGAAGGGCGTGTATCGGCGGCGAATAGCTGTGCTTTAATGTAGAGCCTATTAAACAACATTTCATAATTTTAGTCCAATATGTCCGAATAATCGTCTTTTCCCGTCCTAACGTCCCCCGTTTCGCCGTAATAGCCGATAAAGGTGATATCGTACGCGCTGTTTCCGAGGTCTTTTAGGAGAGACAGAAGTCCCGTGGTTTTGAGATTGACTTCAAAGTCAAAGTAAAACATGTAGCGGAATTCCGTATCGGGGACGGGGCGGCTCTCAAGCTTTGTGAGGTTGTACGAGGCGAATTTTTTGAGGAAATTTAACAAACTGCCGTTTGTATGCGGCAAGGACACCATGATACTGACCTTGCTCGCGCCCGTATAGACCGCAAGTTTTTTTGAGACGCATATAAATCGCGTATAGTTGTCGTCGCTGTTTTGAATGTTTGTCTTTAAAACCTCCATTCCGTATATCTGTGCGCAAGCCTTTGACGCTATGGCGGCAATATCCGTCCGTCCCGTCTCCTTGACATAGATCACCGAGGTCGCCGTGTTTTCCGAAAAGACGCCCTTTAAGCCGTTCGCCTTTAAAAAGCCGCTACACTGTGCAATCGCTTGCTCGTTAGAATAGACCTCTTTGATGTCCTTTAGCTTTGCGCCCTTTGCCGCAATCAAGCTATGCTCGACCTTAATCTGCGCGCTTTTGACGATATAGAGCTTGTATTTGCGCATGAGGTCGTATATCTCGTTGACCGACCCCGCGGTACTGTTTTCTATAGGGAGAATACCCACCTCGACGTCGCCGTTATTCACTGCGCGAAAGACCTCCTCAAAGGTGTTGTAAAAAGCCACGTCGGGATCTTTAAACAGCTTGTTCGCCGCAAAGTACGAAAACGCGCCCTTTGCGCCTTGACACGCGGTTTTCATCTTTTTTGGGAACGCGGGCAGCTCGCTCCCGACAATCTTTTCAAGCTCGTCGTACACCGTCATCGTCTTGTATTCCGCTTGAATCTTTCTGCTCGTCTCAAAGATCGACGAATAAAGCTCTCTAAGATGATCCGCCGTCTTTTTGTCACGACCCGCGCAAAGCCTATCGATGATCTGATTTTCACGCTCGACGTCCAAAATGTCGATGCGCTCGCTGCGCTTCAATTCGCCTATCGCCTGTACCAATTTGATGCGCTCCGCGTATTCGCCCGCAATGCTGTCGTCAAGCTCGTTGATCCGATTCCTTAAATCGTCTATTTTCACTGTCTTATCTCCTTTTGGGGGTTTTATTTTTTATTTTTTATTTGATAAGAAAGGTTGCAAAGACAAAATTTGTGAACAAATTTTTTCTCTGCACTCTTTTCAAAAACTTTAGTAATTTATTTAATGCAAAATGCAGAATGCAAAATGCAAAATAGCGGATTAAAAGTAGGTATCATTCTGATTTGCTTTTTGTCGTGTCTAATTCGGGGTGGTAAACAAATTTACCACTCTCTAAAACGTATCCCTCTATGAGTAACTCTCTGATAAGGATTTCCCGCTCCCTATTATCGTCTATCCCGTCTCCTATTTTTACTAATTTATCTGCCATTGTCTATTACCTCTAACTTAAATTTGTATGTTCCTTTCAATCGTAAACACATTCGGAAATTTTGTTTTTTCGCGGTATAGAACCGCCGAAGCAGCCTTGTCAAGGATTAGCGGGAGGGATAAATGCGAAGCGTTTATGCTCACGCCCTTGACAAGGCGGCGACTTATCGCCTATGCTTAGGACGCAGAACGTCAAGTCCTTGACGTTCTCTTAATTGTAGAAGAAAAGTCGCTGTCCTCTTGTAGGGGACGATGCCCCATATGCGTTAGGATAAACAAATCAGTCTATACTTCCGCAATCGTTTTGACTGCCTACACAGTTGCGGCAGCTTTCGTTGTATGTCTTCTATCGATGCACA
>JAITOQ010000009.1 GCA_031289865.1 Clostridiales bacterium | reverse complement strand
CGCACGGGTTCCGCTCACCCCCCTCTCTATGTCCCCGAAACCGACCCACTCGTACAAACCCTCTTAAAAGCCTATGATAAGGTCACGGGCGGTCACGCAAAGCCGGTATCTATCGGCGGTGCAACCTTCGCCCGCGCCCTCCCCTACGGCGTCGCGTTCGGGCCCGTCTTCCCCGACTCCCCCTCCACAATCCATCAAGCCGACGAAAATATCTCGATAGACGACTTTTTAAAGTGTGCGGAAATCTATTATGAGGCGTTTAAATTACTTTTGGCAGAATAAAAAAAGTCGGCGTCATTCTGAGCTTGCGAAGAATCTAAAACGACAAGCAGTATAATCACAAATACAAAAAGTCGGTAATCCTCTTGTAGGGGACGATGCCTTCATCGTCCCGAATCCAAACAAAAAAAATCTATATCGTTGTTTTTCGATATAGATTTTTTTAGTTTATCTCTATGATTGTTTGACTTTCCTCGTTTTTATTTGATAATCTGTTTCCAAATAAAGCCGCCGGGGATAAGGTTCCAGAAAATTTCCATCTCAAGTCTTATTCTCTCATCGTCCGTAGGACCATAATGTCCCGTTATTCCTATGTTCAATCCTTCTTCTGTCTTAATTCCGACTACTTTTTTGGGCACGAGTTTTCCGGCTGCATCAATTTCGACATTGTTGAGTATAACTACAACCTCATATTTTTTTGATTTGCCTTTTTTAAACTCTTTCTCTAACATATTGATATTGCCAGAATTGGGTTTCCCGCCCCCTATATCATAAAACCACTCAACGCCGTTAGGAGTAATCTGAAAATCCATATAGGCATTTATCTCATCTTCGTACTCTCCTTGATAATAAGCACCAGCCGTCAAGTATAAATTTATGTCGATATCCTTGTTATTGGTTATTGTTAAAGACCCTTTGATTGTAGTCTTCGTTATTACAAATTCACCGTCTTTTTCTTCTAACCCCTCTGTAAACTCAAGTTCTAACATTCCGTCGGCAGACTTCCATAGAAGTTTACTTATGATTATCGGTGTCTCTATCGTTGTTTTTACTTTGCCAGCCAATCCAAGAAGATTACATCCCGTTAGTATCATAGTTGTGCTTGCCAACAAAATTGCGACGGTTAAAAACGTTTTAAAAATATTTCTTTTCATAGTAAAAGACCTCCAAATTTTTATTTGATATTTTAATAAGTTATGATCAGTTTTTTTCAAGGCATCGAAAAATCATTGTGTTTTTGATGCTTTACCTTTTAAGCGATAGCTCTTCATCTTTTGAACACAAACTGTTTTAAAACTCTTCTAATAATCAAAAATGCTTTTCACATGAAAGTTTCCTCCGTTTTTTGCTGCAGCTTTCGTTTTTTGCTGCAATTGAAATACCTTTTTATCCGATCCATGCTTATTATACTCGCATTTTTACCGCCTGTCAAGCATCTGCTCGCAAATTTACGAGTAATTTCATTCTTTTCTCATGTTATTATGACAATAAGAGTAATTTTTGGGGTATACTTACGAATTTTAAGAAGATAATTCCAAAAACAACAAAGCTTTGATTCGCGCTTGTTTTACCCAAAATCGATATTAAAACCTACGGAATGCGAAAAAAAATGAAATTACAAGAGGCTGTTTCAATCAGACTAATCGAATTATTGAATGCAAAAAACATGACCCGCTATTCGCTATGCCGAAAAATAGCGATGAGCGAGTCTACTGTTTATAACATTATTAACGATAGGTGCAAAAGCATAAATCTATCGACGTTGTTTTTGATTGCTCACGGACTCGATATGTCGCCGAGCGAATTTCTCGATAACGAGTTATTTGATAAAGACAAAATCGAAATCGAATGAATAATGCCCGTTTCCCTTCTAACCATTGATGCTCATCATAAAAAAGCCGATGTATTGACACCGACTTTTTTTGTTTTCCCCCTATAAATTACTAAGACTATTTGAAAAGAGCGCGAGAAAAAATTTTCTAGAAAATTTTGTCTCGTACCTCTCTTATCAAAAAAAGAAAAATAAAAAAATTAACTCGTCCCCAAAAACGCGATAACGCCCATAGCCAATTCATGTATCAGCTCTTTTTGATATTTGGGGTCGAGGAGCAGTTTTTCGTCCTCCGCATTACTCAAAAACCCGCACTCGACAATACACGACGGAAACGCCGTACACTGCACCAAATAATAATCCTTCGGGAGCGGCGACAACTGCCTATTCACATAAACCGCATTTAGCCCGTTCATCTTGTTTTGTAACGCCTGCGCCAACCTTTTGGATTCGGGATTCGCCGCATTATAAAAAACTTGCGCTCCCCTTACAGAATTCTGTGTAAAATAATTCATATGGATACTGACGACGCAATCGGGCTCGGTTGCGAGAATGATTTCCTTGCGTTTTTGCATGTCTTGCGACTTGCGCGTTTCCTCAAACGACGATGCGGTTTGATAGAGTCCCGCTTCGGTGGGACGGGTCAAAACGACCTTGCAGCCTTGTTTTTCGAGGGCGGCTTTGAGTAGGTAGGCGTACTTTAGATTGAGGTCGCTTTCCTTTACTTTCGTCTTAATTCCCGACACGCCGCCGTCCGCGCCGCCGTGTCCCGCGTCGATGACCACAATCCTTTCTTTTGCCGCCGCAGCCGCGCTTTTTACGCCGTAAAAGGCAAAAAAGCCCGCCGATGCGGCAAAAAGAATGCAGACGACCGCCAAAATGCTTTTTTTACGAAATACAGCAAACATTTCAACCTCTATTTTGAACGAAATTCTTAAAAAATGACGAGTTGTCCACAATTTTCTCCCCTAAAAAGCGGGTTTTGTGGATAACTATGTGCATAACTCTTTTTTAGCCTATGCGGCACCCGCCCCCTAAAAAACCCTTGATTTCCATATTTTTTAGCGTATTTCCTCCGAAAAACACCATTTTCTGTTAAAAAACTCGATCCATATGTTATGTGGATAGCTTTTTATTTTTTTTGATAAGAATAATGCAGAGACAAAATTTTTTATCCGCACCCTTTTCAAAAACTTCACCTTAAAAATAACTAAAACCCGACATATACTTTAAATCCCTTGAATAAACTATATATAAGATAAAAGTCTTAGCACTTTGCTTATTTTTCCCATTAAATTGTTAAAGTTTTTGAAAAGAGCGCGAGAAAAAATTTGTCCATAAATTTTGTCTCGCGACCTCTATTTACAAAAAAATAAAAAAAAGGATACGCTCATGTTTATCAACGAATTATTCGGAAAAAAAGTAATCAACTCCGCGACCGCGGCATACGAAGGTATCGTTGTGGGCGCATCGGTATCGTGCGACCTAACCGCAATCACCTCATTCCGTATCGCCGTAGCCGCCGAATCCGCAACGGGCACAAAAACCGAAACCGTACTCAACGTCGATCCGCGCTCTATTCTCTCCTACAAAGACGCGCTCGTCACCGAAAAACTCACACTCCTCGCCGCACCTCCCGCCGATTCTGTCGAAATAAGCCTCGGTATCCCCGTATTTCACCCCAACGGCACCCTCTACGGTTACCTCGTCGACCTCGCCTTTAAAAAGGATTTGACCGTCTCACGCCTCATCTACGACCGCCCGTTCTCTATCCGAAAAATCCTGAGCGTTTCCCCCGAAATGATCCTCGCAAAAGCCGCCGTAAAACGCACCGCACCGCTCGCCCAAACCCGCTCCCGCCATTCGCTCAAAAGCCTTTTACAGAATTCTGCTGTATCCAATATAACTAAGACGGAAGAGGAGGAGCGGCAAGTGTTTTTTGGGAGGTATCCGCGTACGGTGATCAGCGGATACGCGTTTTTACTTGGGAGGACGGTCGGGAACGATATCCGAAACGCAAAAAACGATATCATTATCCCTTCCGGTTCGATCATTACCGACACGGTCGTCGAAAAAGCCGGCTCGTACGGAAAACTCGTCGAACTCACATTCTCGTCTATTAAGTGACTTTTTATTTTTTTTGACAAGAATAATGCAGAGACAAAATTTGTGAACAAATTTTTTCTCTGCACTCTTTTCAAAAACTTTGACGCTACAAAAAAAGATACGGACTTCCCGACGTTAATCGGTACTACTGCCGCGAAGGCTAACCGTATCTCTCGATGCTATTATACGTTATAAAATTCAGAAAGTCAATAGTTTTTCTGCAAAAAAAGGTCAACATTTAACCCGCTGACGTTTGATTTCCTCTAATAAAGCGTTAAAGTCTTTGAAAAGAGTGCAGAGAAAAAATTTGTTCACAAATTTTGTCTCTGCATTATTCTTATCAAAAAAAATAAAACTTAAGCCGCTATTTTCATCGGCAATATCAAATACAAGTACTCGTCGCCCTCGACGGGTTTAATGACGCACGGGCTTGTGCTATTGATAAAATAGAGTTTAATATATTCGTCGTCGATATTGCGTAGCATATCGATCAAAAATTTCGCATTAAACGCTATTATGAGGTCTTTGCCTTTAATGCCCGCGGTCACGGTCTCTTTAATATTTCCAAGCTCCGATTTTGAAGTGATTTCGATAACCTTTTCTTTGATTTCAAGCTTAATGATATCGCTTTTTTCCTCGCGCAGAATGAGCGTTGCGCGCTCGATAGCTTCCTCAAGCTGTTTTTTATCGGCTGTGACCTCGACGGAATATTCCGACGGCACAATCTTTTTATAATCGATATATTTCCCGTCGATCAGTCGCGAAATAATCTTTGTCCCGCCCAAATTGAACTGTACGTTATTTTTTTGCAGTATTATCTCGACGATATCTTCGGGATTATCTATAAGCTTTGCCGCCTCCGAGAGCGACCGTGACGGCGCGATAAAATTGAGCGACTTCCCGTTCAACTCGATTTCTTTTTTGTGATAGCCGAGCCTTACGCCGTTCAGCGCAACCGCCGTGACCGTGCCGTCGCCAGCCTCGATATTGCACCCCTTATAAATCGGGCGCGAATCGTCGGTCGCCGCACAAAAAATGACTTTTTCGATCATGTCTTTTAATTCCTTGCCCTTGATCTCCAAGCCCTTTTCCTCGTCAAACATGAGGATCGGCGGGTATTCGTCCGCGTTTAAGCACTGCAGCGTTACCTTGTTGTCCTCATACGCAATCGTCATCTTGTTGTCGTTGACATTGATCTCAACCGTATCGTTGTTTAGCTTCTTAACAAAGTCGGCAATAAACCTACCCGAAATCACCGCTTCACCCTCAATTTTGATATCGGCCTTAATCACCTTTTGAATCGACAGCTCTAAGTCCGACGCCAATACCGTCAGCTTGTCGCCCTCCGCACGGAATTTTATGCCCTCCAAAATAGGCATTTGCTTCTTTACGGGTAATGCCTTCGCCGCCTTTAATACCGCGTCCGCTAACTCCGTTGACTCGCAGAAAAATTTCATTTATGTATCTCTCCTTTTTAAGTTTTTTATTTTTTATTTTTTTGTTTTTTATTTTTTTGTTTTTTATTTTTATTTTATTTTTTTGATAAGAGAGGTTGCAGAGACAAAATTTTTTCAAAAATTTTTTCTCTGCACTCTTTTCAAAAACTTTAAAACTTTTATAGAAAATATTTCATAGTATCGAGAAAGCGCGCTTACTCAGTTTTGAGAGTAAGATAGATAACGCTTGTCGCGCTTTTTCTTTTTACGTTAAGACGATTTTATTGTTGTATTTGACATCTACAATTTATCTGCCTATTTTATTCTCGTGTCGGACACACCCGCTCTGTTAGCCGATAAAATTCCCCTATGGGGAGGGGTGGCGAACGAAGTTCGACGGGGTGGTTAAACGTCAGTCGGTTATTGCGGGTGTAGGGATTTTGCCACTTATCTTATCTACCACCTCTGTCACTTTTTAAAACCCTTATTCACTCTCAACATCTCCCGCTTTGATTTCTTCTTCTTATTATTCTTTATTCTTTTTAATAATGATAATAATAATAAGGAAAGTGGAATTGTGGAGTAAATTTCACAACCACAACTAATAGACCGAAAAGCATCTATATTATACTACATCTTGTTGATTTTGTAAATACGTTATTGTAGAAAACTTTTGTTTTTTTATCAACAATTTTCACAATCGGATCCAAACTATCCACAAAACCGCCTCACAAACCAAAAACCTTTTCACCCCGCACAAACCAAAAACCGCGAAAAACTGTCATTTAAACGCGCCCATTCGCAAAACCGATTTCCAAAAATTCGGAAAAAGTGGATAACTCTATGTTCATTGTTGAAACAATGTGCGTTTCTAAACGGAAAGTTGAAAGTTGAGAGTTGAAAGTTTATGTGTAGCTTCGCTTCGGATTAGAAACAGCACATTTACCCTCTAACCTATGTTTAACCCAAATAAAAAAGCGTTAAAGTTTTTGAAAAGAGCGCGAGAAAAAATTTTTCCCAAAAATTTTGTCTCGCACCTCTATTTACAAAAAACAAAAAAATTACTTATTATTTTTCAGTACTTCAACAAGTGCATGTATTCTGTCGAGGTCGTCGCGGGTAAAGTAGTCGATACAAATTCGCCCCTTATTATCATTCCCGATAATCTTGACTTTCGTCCCGAACACGCGTTTCATACCCACTATCATATCGCGCAGCTCCTTACTCTTCTTTTCCTTCGGTGTTTTTTCGGCGATCTCGATTTGTCCCTTTAACGAATACATCTTCACTTGATTTTCGAGTTCTCTGACTGACATTTGCGTCTGTACCACGGTATTGGCAAGCTTCTCTTGAATTTCCTTGTTTTCGACGACCACGAGTGCGCGTGCGTGTCCAGCGGAGATTTTGCCGACGCGAACCAACGCGATAACGGGTTCGGACAGCGAAAGCAATCTCAACAGATTCGTTATAGTCGGACGGCTCTTCCCGATTTTTTGCGAAAGCTCGTCTTGCGTCAAGCGGTAAGTATTCATAAGCTCTTTCATTGCTTCAGCCGCCTCGATAGGATTCAAATCCTCTCTTTGCAGATTTTCAATGATAGCAATCTCTTTGATGTCTTGAGGCGTCAACTCGCGAACGATCGCGGGTATGCTTGTAAGCCCCGCAATTTTTGCGGCGCGGTATCTTCTCTCTCCCGCAACGATTATGAATCGACCGTCTATCTTGACCAATATGAGCGGTTGTAAAATCCCGTAAGTCTTAATAGACGCGGCAAGCTCACGGAGCGCAACGTCGTCAAAATGCTTGCGCGGTTGATTCGGATTTGCGTCCACGAGAGAAATGTCCACCTCGTTGACGTTTCCGACACGCGTGTCCGCGGCTTTCGGCGCGGCGACCGCCGTATTTGCCGCCGCCGGCTTCGGTGCGGCGCCCGTCAGAGAATTGATGGTCTCCGCGGCGTTCATTTCGTTCTTGTGTTCCTCTTCTACCAAATCTTGTAACAGAGCGGCGAGTCCTTTGCCTAATCCCTTATTGATAGCCATTTTTGTTTTCCTCCGAAAAAGTTTAAGTCGTTTTTATAAATTAAAGCAGAATGATATTTGATTGATTCCCGCGGATAGGTTTTTTAACACTCTATTCCGTTTCCTCGGGAAGTCCGAGTTTTTTGCGTTCCTTTCTTAAAAATTCATCTTTGAGATCCTCGTAGGCTCTGCCGCCTTGCGACCGCTTGTCATACAATAGAATCGGCAGCCCGAATCCCGGAGCTTCCGCCAAACGAATATTCCGCGGGATACGCGCATCAAACAGTTTGTCGTTAAAATACTTTTTGATTTCCTCCGCGACTTGCAGCGTCAGCTTTGAGCGAGGGTCGTACATCGTAAGTACAACTCCCTCGATTTCCAATTTAGGATTGAGAGCGCGTTTAATGATCTTGACGGTGTTGATCAATTGCGAAAGCCCTTCGAGAGCGAAAAATTCGCACTGAATCGGTATCAATACGCTGTCGCTTGCGGTGAGCGCGTTGACCGTCAAAAGTCCGAGTGACGGCGGGCAATCGATCATGATGTAATCATAAATCGCCTTTGCGGGAGCAAGCTTTTGTGCCAATATTTCACCTTGCTCACGTCCGAGCTTTGCCAACTCGATTTCCGCGCCCGCGAGATCTATTGTGGACGGGAGGACATAGAGGTTCGGGACCTTAGTCTCTTGAATTAAGCCCTTGTCGTCAATCTCCATTTGATTTGACAACACCGAATACACGGACGGCGTCCCCTTGTTTTTCACCGCCGCGACTCCGCTCGAAGCGTTGCCTTGCGGATCAAGGTCTACCAAGAGAACCTTGTAACCCGCCTTTGCAATGTACGCGGATAGATTGATACAGGTCGTCGTTTTGCCAACCCCGCCTTTTTGATTTGTAAACGTAATAATTTTGCCCATTTTTTTCTCGCTTGTGTTTTTATTTTTTGATAAGAGAATTTTTTGATAAGATAGGTTGCAGAGACAAAATTTGTGAACAAATTTTTTCTCTGCACTCTTTTCAAAAACTCTATCTATTTTAATTGTTAAACGGTTTATGCTGTGAGACTTTAATATGGTTCAATAGATTATGATGCGACACCTTCTACGGCTCAATAGATTTAAGGAGATAAAGTTTTTGAAAAGAGTGCAGAGAAAAAATTTTTGAAAAAATTTTGTCTTTGCAACCTCTCTTATCAAAACAAACTATAGCGGCGACAGACGAGGTTTATTTCCCAAACGCGGGTAGACGGTCGGTGTCGAATGTGTTTTCCGATATACGACGAGGGTTCGTCGGTCCTCCGAAAACGGGAGGAATACGGTGCGTTTCTCTTGCAATATCCCGCCGAGAAGCTTTGTCGCGTGTTCCGCTCGAATGATTTCTTCGCCGACTACCTTTTCGCTCCCCTTATATGCTATCAATAAACCGTTCTTTTTTAATAACGGGAGCGCGTATTCGAGAAGTGTGTTGAGCGGTGCAACGGCACGCGCTACGACCGCGTCAAAGCTTCCGCGATAACCCTTCCCCGCCGCCTCTTCCGCTCTTAGGTGAAAGCAATCGACCCTTTCAAGCCCCAACTTTTCTTTAAGAGAATTTAGAAACGCCGTTTTTTTTCCCACCGCCTCAAACAATGCGAAAGAGAGATCGTTCCGAAGAATCTTGAGCGGAATCGAGGGGAACCCGCCGCCGGGACCGATATCCGCGACCGAAGCGTTTTGAGGAAACAACGGCATTGCGGAAAGACTGTCGGCGATATGCTTAATGATAAACTCCCGCTGGTCGATGATTGTCGTGAGGTTGACGGCTTTGTTAAACTCCGTTATCGCCAAAAAGAACTCTTCAAACCGATCCGAATCCGCGTCGCCGCAGCCGAGCCCCAATTTATCCAAACAAACTTTTAGAAAAGCCTTATCAAAACATTCGCTCATTTTCCGCGTCCTTTATTCACTACCCCTCTATTATACTTTTTTAAAAAATTTTTGTCAATAACTTTAACGAATATGCTATAATATATATGATAAAAAAAATAAAAAAAATTAAAAAACAAGGAGCAAAACTATGGAAACCATATCTTCGTTCAAAATCGATCACACCGTTCACAAAAAGGGCTTTTATTTGGGCAGCGTTGCAAACGGTATTTTCACCTATGATTTGCGATTCAAAAAGCCGAACGCGGGCGATTACATTTCAAACGCGGCGATCCATACTATCGAACATTTGTTTGCAACCGTTATAAGGAACAGCGAAATCAAGGAGCGTGTGGTCTATTTTGGGCCCATGGGCTGCCGAACGGGCTTTTATCTCCTCTTAAACGGAATTCTAAAGGAGCAAGCCCTCCCTCATCTCCTCGCCGCGTTTCACAAATGCTTAGACCTCCAAGAAATCCCCGGCGCATCCGAAAGGGAGTGCGGCAACTACCGCGAACACGACTTAGAGGGCGCAAAACAAGAAATACGGGAATATCTGAACGCCCTCTCCGAACACATATAAAAAAATTCTCTTGTAGGGGACTATGCCCTCATCGTCCCGTATCATTCAGATAAAAAACATGTGTCATTCTGAGCTTAGCGAAGAATCTCAAATGGCAGTCCTCTTGTAGGGGACGATGCCCTCATCGTCCCGTACCTTACAAAAAACCCATTTCATTCCGAAATTCGGCGGCATAAAATTCCCCTACCATTTTGCAAAACCAAACCCGTCACAGCTTAGTGATTAAAATCGTTCGATGTAATTCGGACGATTTTTTATTTCAACATAAAAAAAAGAATGTACGTCACTTAAAATCAAAGCAACCGCTCAAAGAGTATGAATTGAGAAAAGACGGGTAAACTATTTAAAAACACTATTAAAAACTTACAGCGGAGTATATATGTTTTGTAAAAACTGCAACACAAAAGGAAGCGCGGAAGATATGAGGATTTGCAAGGACTGCGGATCGATACTTTGTCCGCAATGTAACCCCGATGAAATTTGTCCGAAGTGCATGTCAAAAACGGGATATTTCTCCTAAAAAAACAGCGTCGTTTTTAAAAATGTTTCACATGAAACATCGGCTGTTCGCTTGTCCCCTATCCGCTAATTTTATTCTCGACGCCCATGTTTCACATGAAACATAGTCCCGCGCCCCTACCCCACAAACCTTGGTTTTCGCTTCTACAAACAGTCGAATATCATTCCCCCAAATAGCGTCTTTTGTTCCCCAAAACAGTCGAATATTATTCTGCAAAATGACCGCGAGTGGGACGATGAGGGCATCGTCCCCTACAGAAAGATACCGACATTTAATAACGATGATTTTTTTTAAACAATCGGAACAGATAAAAGCTATTTTTCCAAACTCATGCTGTTCCGATTATCAAAAAAACCCAATATCATCTCACAAAACCCCAATATCATTTTGTAAAAACTCAAATATCCTTTCGCGCTCCTCCAATATCCTTTCGCGCCCCATGTCCTTTCGCACCCCCATGTCCTTTCGCGCCCCCCAATGTCGTTTCGCAAAAACTCAAATATTATTTCGCACTCCCCCAATATCGTTCCGTACCCCCCAAATATCATTTCGCAAAAAAATCCAATATCATTCTGCAAAAAACTCGATATCATTCTGCAAAACCCCCGATATCCTTTTGCAAAAAAACAGCAGTACTCTCGTAGGGGACGATGCCCTCATCGTCCCGAAAAAGATTATGTGTTGCACTCAAAACAGCCGTGCATAACCCAAAAAAGATAGTACATTATCCGATAAAAGGGTTAAAATGATACTCCTACAAACAAGGGACAATGTTTCACGTGAAACATTGAAAAAGTTACCCCCAAAAAAGCAACAAACGAGGAAAACCGAAAGCCCCAAAGGGCAAACGATCAAAAAAATGTTTCACGTGAAACATTTTAAAGGAATAGTTTATGTCTTAAACAAGGAAAACGATGAACAAACACCCCATCTACTACAATTGTTAAAATTTTAACAATCAAAAAACAAGGCTGTTTTTCAAAACAAAATCCCTCACCGACAACGATATTTACCGTTTTTCAACACCGCAACCCTTGCGGATAACGGCATTTAACGTTGTGAATAATGGCATTGCTGTTTTTTTTGACAAGCTGTTTTTAAAGAGACAATCCCTTGCGGGCAAAAGCGTTTATTGCCGCCTTATAAAACAAGCTGTTTCCAAAAAAAATCTTTGTCGAAAATCCGAAAGCGGATTCAAGAGCAAGTCCGCAACGCGAAAAATGTTTCACGTGAAACTTTTTTTCGCTTTCTTTGCGGTTTTCAATCTTAAGCGATTTTTTCAAAACGACAATATCTAAAACCATGCTTACAAGAAAATGTTTCACGTGTAACATTTTCGTTCTCAAAATATAATATAGGACTTGCCTCAACGGACAGCAAATTTGTTTGGAGCGGTTTTTTAATTGCCTATAATCTTTTGGTGTTTTAAACAGCTTTTCTCTTTAACTGTATTGCAAACAAGCTTTCTGATTATCTGTAATTGCGCTGTCTAATCGCTATCATGAATGAAAATGACAATAATAAGTTATCTATCAATTGCCAAGAGAAACAAAAGATAAGGTAAAGCCAAAACAAGACAAATATGCTGACCAAAGAAACGGGTTTCCGATAAAACCTCAATGTTTCACGTGAAACATTAAATGCTTAGAACGATAGAATAGAGTCTTTGTGTTTGAGTGGTCACATGAAGCATTTAAGTCGAACATGAAAAAGAATGTTTTTCCGCTCATTGTTTTACATAAAGCGTTGAACGTCAAAATGCGATAAAACTATGTTTTTTTTATTCACTGTTTCACGTGAAACATTATATAAGGCTTTTAAAGAAAAACACAAAAGAAGTATTCGCTGTTTTCGTCTTATAAAAGGCAAAGAGGAGCTTTCGTAAATTGTCTTAATAAAAAATGTAGCGCCGGATGCGGAAAAATGAAAAAGGAAAGTTTTGGGAAGCATAACAATGTTGACAAGATAGGGGAAAGTCTTTATTTGAGGTGAGAGGCGAAAACGATTTTTTAAAACGGCTTTTGAATGACAAAAAGCGATTTTTAAGAAAAAATCTTTGTGTTTTTGCCGTGAAAAACGGGGCGAAGATTTTTGCGGTGTTGCACGGCGCGTTTAAATGACAGATTATTTTTTGAAAAACGCCCCAAAACCGTTGTTTTTCCGAGAAAAATTGCGTTTTTTTAAAGGAAAATAACGTTGAGATTCGCTTTGGTTTTGATATAAAAAGACGGTTTTAAGGGTTGTTTTTAGGTTTTTAAGAGGCAAAAACAAAAAACGAGGACAAAAGGGAGCGTTGGGGAGATCATTTTGGATTCTTCGCAAGTTAGGAATGAGATCGACTTTTGCTTTTGTCGTTATATTATATTTCGGGACGATGAGGGCATCGTCCCCTACAAAAAGGTCGTGTTCGAAAATCGGTGGACGTGCTTGCAAAGAATTTTTTCTCTTCAAAAAAATCTTATCAATAAAAGACCGTTGTCAAAAAAACAGTTGACAACAGAGGGGTAAATGTTATATAATAAGCGAGCAAAAACATTTAGAGCGGATTGAACTTGTTTGTTCGGTAAAATGAAAATGCCGAACAACCCAAAACCAAAGGTTTTCAACTTAAAAAATCGGTGAACGGGTTTATAAAGACAATTTTTTTCGCTTTGCTGTTTGTGAAAATGGATGCAACGTCACGTTGCTAAAAAAACGCAATAAATTAAAAGGGGTGCATATATGAAAAGAACTTATCAGCCTAAAAAAAGACAACGCAGTAAGGTTCACGGATTTCGTAAAAGGATGAAAACCAAATCCGGAAGAAACGTGCTGGCTAATAGGCGCAAGAAAGGCAGAGCGAAGCTTTCCGCTTAAAAAACGGATTGTTTCGTTTCTCAAACAAAGAGTTTCATGTGAAAATGCGGCTTTCAAAATAAAGCCGCATTTTTAAGAAACAAAAGCAAAAACGATTAATATTATTTTCGGTGCGGAATGCAAGCAAGATACAGATTGAGACAAAACGCGTCTTTTCAATATATCTACAAAAACGGGCAGAGCGCGGCGAATCGGCACATGGTGATTTTGTTCACCAAGACGAAGTACACGCTCAAGGTCGGGTTTTCGGTCAGCAAAAAGATCGGGAACAGCGTCGTTCGCAATCGGACGAAGCGGCGTCTTAGGGAATGCTTTCGTTCGTTGATACCCGGGCTTAACAAAAAGTACAATTATATTGTCGTAGCGCGTGAGGCGGCGGCGACCGCGGAATATGCGGAGCTTTTAAAGTCGATGCGCGTGACCTTGACAAAAGTCGGAATGTTGATATAAAAATCGAACGTGTTCCGAATGCGTTTTAAGGACGCTTTTATCGGCAAAAAACGGGTGCATTGTTATCGTGAAAAAAATTTGTTTTAAACTTATTCTGTTTTATAAAAAATATCTCAGCGGGCAAAACAAAACGCATTGCAAATTTACGCCGTCGTGTTCGATGTACACTTACGAAGCGATTGAGAAGTACGGAGTTATCGGAGGTTGCGTCTTAGGCGCAATACGCATTTTAAAATGCAATCCTTTGACGAGAATCGGCGGGTTCGCTCCCTTAAAAGAAAATTATAGAGGTGAAGCAAAATGGTTCATATAATATTTGGCGCGGCGGAAATGACGAATATTTTTGGGAAAGTCATACTTTGGCTTTTTACGGGCATACAGAATTACGCGCTCACGGTTATCGTATTTACACTGTTATTTAAATTGGTATTGTCGCCGCTTGATTTTTGGTCGAAAAGAATCACGCGCAAAAACGCCAAAGCGACAAAGATCATGGCGCCTAAGCTCGAACAGCTAAAGCGCGAGGTCGGCGGGAATCAACAACTCTATTTTACCAAACAAAGAGAGATACAAAAGCAGCACGGCTATTCGACGTTCGGCGCATGTCTGCCGACCTTGATTACGCTCGTACTCTTTTTCGTCATCTTAGGCGGCTATACCGCAAGGGTGAAATATCAAAACGAGGATTCGTTTGATAAGCTGAGCAAGACCTATTATTCAGCCGAATACGATACGAGGGTAGCGTATTTGACGGCAAATAGTAAGCTCCCGACGGGCTTTGACGCGCTTGACGATGCGGGGAAACTCGCAGCGGTTGAAGAGACAATCAAGACATTGGACGCTTCGGAAAAGGCAGCGATGAATGCGGAAATAGAAACGGTTACGAAAGCGGCAGTCGTCACGGCATACGCCGAATACAGCGATAGTTTCCTTTGGGTAAAAAATATTTTCATGCCCGACGCGCCGTGGTCAAAGGTCGTACCCGACTACGGATTGTTTTCGGGGACGGAAGGCGGGTTTTTAGGACTCGGCAGATTGAATGTCAAAATCGAGGGGCTTGATCAAGCGGAATACAACAAAATCATGGGACCGATAATGGAGACGCAAAATACTGGTAAGGTCAACGGCTTTTTGATTTTACCGCTCTTGTGTTTCGCGCTCAATATCTTGATGACGAAGCTCAATCCGCAAAGTCAACAGCCCGTCGCACCGCCTACTTTCAATCAAGATTCGGCGGCGGCGGCAAAACAGTCCAAAACCACGCAAAAGACTATGATGTTTATGATGCCGGCGATGATGCTGCTATTCGCGCTGTTTTACAGTAGCGCGTTTACCTTGTATATATTGGTCAGTACGTCGTTTACTATCATCTTTAATCTCATCTTTAATTTGATATATAAAAAGAGAGACAAGGTGGAGGAAGAAGTCGCCGAAAACACGACCTACGTCCGCAAGTCCGAATTAGAAGCTATGCAAAAGCAGAAAGAAAAGGAAGAGAAGGAAAAGGAAGAAAAAGAAAAAGAAGAAAAGGCAAAGAAAATTTTGGAAAAAACCAACAGTAAATTCGGAAAGGATATCGACAAGTTTTAAGACGGAAACATTAACAAACATTAAACCATAACGGACCGCATAAATCGACGGGGTTGCGGTAGACTAAAAGAGAAATTTTTTATAGGAATACGTATTCCGAAAAAGGAGCAAAGGTGGACGGAGTAGAATTTAAAGCGCGTAAAGCGGAGCAAGCTATAGAGGCGGGATTAAAAGAACTCGGATTGACCGCAGAAGAGGCGGATATCGAGATTATTTCACAAGGCGGGCTGCTTTCTAAAGCGGTTGTTAGGATTACGCCAAAGGTAAAGCCGGAGCAAGCTGCAGCGGACTTTATAAACAACCTTTTTACGCATATGCATTTTGACGCGTATGCGAGTCTTGTCAAGACAGAGGAAGAAACGCACATAAATATCAGCGGCGCGGACAGCGCGCTCTTGATCGGATACCGCGGGGATATGTTGGACAGTATCCAATATCTCGCGCTTTTGATCGCAAACAAGGGAGCGGAGGAATTTGTACGGATTTCGGTTGACGCGGAGAATTACCGCGAAAAACGCAAGGAAATCTTGACACAGCTCGCGGAACGCTTAGCGTTGAAAGCGGATAGGACGGGGAGAAAGGTCGAACTCGAACCGATGAACCCGTACGAAAGACGCATCATACACGCCGCACTCCAAAACAGCGAGATCGTGACGACGGAAAGCGTCGGCGAAGAACCGAACCGCTATTTGGTTATCCTTCCGAAAAATCCGAAGCCGTACAGCAGCGACAGACCGTATAGAAACGACAGACCGTACAACCGCGACAGAGGCGACCGCCCTTTTAATAGGGAAAGAAGCGGCAGTTATAACAATAGCGGAGAGCGGAGCGGTTACGGCGGCGAAAGACGCACCTACAACAACGGCGAGAGAAGCGGTTATAACAACGGCGAGAGAAGCGGCGGTTATAATAATAGCGGAAGCGGCGGTTATAATAGCGAAAGACGCACTTACAACAACGGAGAGCGGAGCGGTTATAACGGCGGCGAAAGAAGCGGCGGTTATAATAGCGAAAGGCGCACCTACAACAACGGAGAGCGGAGCGACGGGTACAACAGACCGCGTGAGGAGCGTCCCGACTATTCAGAGAGCGTAAAAAGCGACAATGTTTCCCGTGAAACAACGGCTGCCGAAGCGGTTGTTGAAACGCCCGTGACGGTTGAAACGACGGTTGAAAAGGTCGTCGAAAAAGCAGTCGAAAAGGATTTCAGCGAAGTAAACAACAATTTTACAAACAACTTTAAAAAAACGGGAACGACAAAAATCAAGAGTTTCGGTTATAAGAAGAGATAAACCGTAAAGGGCTGTCTTAAAACAATTTTGTAGGGGACGATGCCCTCATCGTCCCGAAAAACAAAAAAAATGCGGGACGATGAGGGCATCGTCCCCTACACAAAATGGCATCGTTTGAAAAAAACTTAATATACTGAAACAAACGGGTCAGCATAGCTACGATTCAATTAAAGTTTTTGAAAAGAGCGCGAGAAAAAATTTGTCCTAAATCCGACGCAACAATGCGTTCGTCGCGGAGGATTCTAAAGATTCTGACAGCGAACGAGTTCGCGTGGTCAGATTCTTCCAAATTTTGTCTCGCGAAATTATTTTAAACAAATAAAAAAACAAAAAAAAATAAAAACAGAAAGAAGAAGAAAATGATAAGAAACGATTTAAGAAACATTGCGATTATAGCGCACGTTGACCACGGCAAGACGACCTTAGTCGACGAAATGTTAAAGCAGAGCGGTACGTTCCGTGAAAACCAAGCGGTTGAAGAGCGGATCATGGATTCCAACGATATCGAAAAAGAGCGCGGAATTACCATTCTCGCAAAAAACACTTCGATTCACTACAAGGATATCAAGATAAACGTCATCGATACTCCCGGTCACGCGGATTTTTCGGGCGAGGTGGAGCGCGTCCTCAAGATGGTCAGCGGGGTTTTACTTTTGGTTGACGCGGCGGAGGGGCCTATGCCTCAGACGCGTTTTGTCATGCAAAAGGCTTTGGAGCTAAATTTAAAGGTGATAATAGTAGTCAACAAGATCGATAGACCCGATGCGCGGCTTTCGCTTGTCGAGGACGAAATTTTGGAGCTGTTTTTGGAGTTGGACGCGTCCGACGACCATTTAAGGAGTCCGATTATCTACTGTTCGGCGCGGCGCGGGACGGCGACAAAGGATTATAAGGTACCGACGGAGGATCTTTCGGTTCTTTTTGATACGATTATCAACTATATCGAACCGCCGGAGGGCGATCCGAGCGGCGAATTACAGCTTTTGGTGTCGTCGATAGACTACAATGATTTTGTAGGCAGGATAGGGATCGGGAGAATAGAGCGCGGGGTCGTAACCGTCAACGGCGAAGTGGCGATTTGCAACTATCACGGCGAAATGCAGCCGTATAAGGGAAAAATCGTCAGTCTGTATCAGATCGAGGGTTTAAAAAAGACGCCTATTCAGACGGCAAAGGTGGGGGATATCGTTTGTTTTTCGGGGATCGAGAGTATCAATATCGGCGATACGATCACTTCGGTAAACGCGATTGAACCCGTTGCGTTCGTCAAGATTACCGAACCGACGGTCGAGATGTTCTTTTATGTAAACGACAGCCCGCTTGCGGGACGCGAGGGAAAATTTGTCACAACGAGGCATTTAAAGGATCGGTTGTTCCGCGAAATGCTCCGCGACGTGTCCTTAAAGGTCTATATGACCGATTCCGCTGACGCATATCGGGTGTGCGGCAGGGGTGAAATGCACCTTTCCGTACTCATCGAAAACATGAGGCGGGGCGGGTACGAGTTTCAGGTCGGGACGCCGCGTGTCATCTACAAAGAGGTGAACGGCGAAAAGCAAGAGCCTATCGACAAATTGATAGTAGACGTACCCGAAGACCGTGTCGGATATATCTTTGATAAAATGGGTGCGAGAAAGGGCGAGCTTTTAAAAATGACGTCGGCGGGCAGCCGTATGCGGTTAGAATTTTTGATTCCGTCACGCGGATTGTTCGGCTATCGCTCCGAATTTTTGACCGATACGAGCGGCGAAGGCGTGATGAATACGATTTTTCATGATTACGGTCCGTTTAAAGGCGAGGTAAACCGTCGGAGCGGCGGTTCGCTCATCGCGTTTGAGTCGGGAGAGGCGGTGACTTACGGTCTGCACAACGCGCAAGACCGCGGAGTACTCTTTATCGAGTCGGGTACTCAAGTGTATGAAGGGATGGTCGTCGGGGTTTCGCCCAAAGGCGACGACATGGCGGTCAACGTCTGCAAAAAAAAGCACGTCACGAATATGCGTGCGTCGGGTTCGGACGAAGCACTGCGCCTCAACTCGATAAGACGCATGTCGCTCGAAGAAGCGATCGAATTTATCAAGGACGACGAACTCCTCGAAGTCACTCCGCTCAATATCCGTATCAGAAAACGTATCCTACTCAATGATTTGAGAATGAAAAGCATTTCTAAATTAAAAGAAAAGGGATAAAAATCACTGTTTCAGATAACAAAAATCCCAAAAAAAGCATAAAATATTAATAAAAGGCTTAAAAACAGTAAAAAATAAACTCAAATTATAAAAAATGCCGCAAAGTCTTGACAAACACTTTAAAAAAATGTTATAATAAATGTGCTCAAAAGAGTTGACAAAGTCGTGAAAATATGATAGTATGTTAAGCATGTCAGTTGGCTCAATAAATCTTTAGGGACAATGTAAAATTCTGACTTTTACTCAAGCAAAAATTCTGGGGTGTTATACTAATGCAAAAAAACAGCTTAGCCAAAGTTATATATTTAAGCGAAGTCTTTGCTTGGCATAACGCAGGTAAGATTTTAAGGGATATTTTACTTGCAGTAGCGATGGTGACGGTTTCGATTATAGTCGATTTGTTAGGCGAGGGAATGCTTGTGCAAGTTGCTTGGATAAAGGCGATTTCCTTAGGAACAATATCCCTTTTGGCAAGCGTTGTGGTTTCTGCCATCGGAGAAACATGGATTAGTCTAAAGATTAGTCGTCATAGTGCAGTGTGTTTAATCTTTATAATGTTACTCATTATGATATTAGAAGTGGGTTTGCTTGTTTTTACCATTAAAAAAACAGAACCTCTTTTTGCCGTTAAACTTTGGCATATAATCTCATACATAGCGATGCTGGCACTAATAATGGTAGCTTCATTTGTGAGAATGGGTTTCTTGAATTTGCGTGGATTAAAGCCGCTTGGTCCGTCACGATAACGGCGCAAATAACAATTACATGAAAGGAATTAGGTTTTAGCGAGCAAACCAAAGGAACAATAGAAAAATGAGAATTGATTTAATAATCGCCATAGTAGCGATGGTTTTAATTATGTTTATAAGCATTGGGTTTTTGGGATATGCACTTATCTTTGGGGGAATGATAAACCATGGTAAGTCCTCTCCGTTTGCTAAATGTAGAAATACCGCGCTCAAATTTGATGATTCGCGAGAATATGGAAAAGACAAAATCGACAAGGAAAGTTTGCATTTTAAGGATTGATATGGAAAAATTCGACGATTTTTATGAAGAGATTATATATGTTATTGATAAAGCTTTTGACGATTTAGCCGAAAACTTTAAAATCGAATATAATGTAAAAAAAATATTTAACAAAGAAAAAGACCAAAACAAGTACAAGAACTTGTATGAGGAAGAAATAAAGAAGCTAAAAATACAAGTCCATGAGAAGACAGTTTATGAGAAAGAAGTATTATTAGACAGACATAAGATTTCCGCTGTAATGTGTCGTATTATATTGCTACTGAAGCCGATAAAATTCAATATAAATACATTAGCTAATATTAGCAAGATAGATGAAAATGTGCTTTTTATAAATTATCGGATTGCGTTTAAAGTTGGTCTTTGTTACTTGAGATATTCAATGCTACAAGATTTCTTATACTATGCGGGAAATATAAGCCTAGAAAAAATGGAAACGAAAGAAGAAAAAGATTGTTTTAAAAATGCCGTGAGGGATTATGTGGATATTGATTCCGATAAAGCATCTGATATTGAGAAAAAGACGCAATACATAAATAAGTATAAAACAGCGCATGAAGCACTAAAAAACGCTAATGGGCATTTATATTATCCCAAAAATGCGGAAGAGCAATGGACGGAAGCAAACAGCAAAAAACCGCGAAGTTACATAGATGAAATGGCTTCATATCTTTATATGAATGAAAGCTATGGAAAGCCGTTTGACTATTTATTTGTAGCGAATACAATGTATTTGATAGAATACCTAAACAAAATAGCTTTAGGATTAGTAAAATCCCCTATTTTATAATAGAAACAGAAAACACTAATAAATTATTAAAGTTTTTGAAAAGAGTGCAGAGAAAAAATTTGTTCACAAATTTTGTCTCTGCATATTTCTTATCAAAAAAATAAAAATAAAAAACCTAAACAATAAAATTCACAATTTTTTTCTGAACATAAATCTCTTTTTTTATAGTTTGTCCGTGCAAGAGTTCCGCAAGCGTGGGATTTTTCATTACGGCTTCCTTGACGGCGGCGAGGTCGGCGGTGAGGGCGACGGTGATTGTCCCTTTTAACTTTCCGTTGATTTGGACGGGCAGTTCGATTTCGTCGGCTTCGAGTTTGTTCGGGTCGTATTTAGGGTAAGCGGACTTTGCAAGCATAGTTTTATAACCGAGCAGAGTATTGATTTCCTCCGCGATATGCGGGACAAACGGGTAGAGGAGGAGGATGAGTGCTTTGAGTTCGCCTTTTGTGATGCTGCCGTCCGTATTGATCTCGTTTAAAAACGTCATCATTGCCGCGATTGCGGTATTAAACTTTAGGCTTTCGACGTCCTCGGACACCTTTTTGATGAGTCGGTTGAGGAGAACCTCGTGCTTTTTGGAATATCCCTCGTCGGTGGTCACTACGTCGAGGAGGTTGTAGATGCGGTCTAAAAAGCGTTTACAGCCGTTTATACTGCTGTTTGACCACGGTACGGGGCTTTCGTAATCTCCCATAAACATGATATAGAGTCGGAGCACGTCCGCGCCGACCTCCTTGATGAGACTGTCGGGACTGACGACGTTTCCGAGCGATTTTGACATTTTTATACCGTTTTCGCCGAGGACGAGTCCTTGCGCCGTGCGTTTTTTGTACGGTTCGGCGAACGGAACGACGCCTATGTCGTAGAGAAAGCGGTTCCAAAACCGTGAATAGATGAGGTGCCGCGTCACATGCTCCATGCCGCCGTTGTACCAATCGACGGGTCCGAAATAGTCCAGCTTTTTGGGGTCGGCGAGGGCTTGCGCGTTGTGCGGATCGATATAGCGGAGAAAATACCACGACGAACCCGCCCATTGAGGCATGGTGTCGGTTTCGCGTTTTGCCGCGCCGCCGCATTTCGGACACTTACAATTGACAAAGTCGGCGATATTCGCGAGAGGCGATTCGCCGCTTTCGGTTTGGCGGTAGTTGTCGAGAGGGGGTAGGACGAGGGGCAGCTCGTTTTCGGGGACGGGGAGTGTACCGCAAGTAGGGCAATAGACGATCGGAATCGGTTCGCCCCAATAGCGTTGGCGGTTGAATGCCCAATCCTTCATGTTGTAATTGATTTTACGCGTTCCGAGTTTTTTTCCGACGAGCCAATCCCGTATTTTTGCCGCCGCGTCTTTGACGGACAAGCCGTTTAAAAATTCGGAATTGACGAGCGTTCCTCCCGCGATATCTGTGTAGGCGCAAGTAGCAATGTCGCCGCCCGCGATGACCTCGACGATAGGGAGATTGTATATTTTGGCGAATTCGTAGTCGCGTGTGTCGTGCGCGGGTACCGCCATGACCGCGCCCGTGCCGTAGTCGAGGGTGACATAATCCGCGATAAATATCGGAATTTCCTTGTTGTTTACGGGATTGACCGCGGCGACGCCCTTGATACGGACGCCCGTTTTATCCTTGTTGACGCGTGTGCGTTCAAATTCGTTCTTTTTCTTTGTTTCGGTGCGGTATGCTTCGATTTCGTCCATATTTTGTATGACGGACGCGTTTTCCGCGATAAACGGGTGTTCGGGCGCGATGACCATAAAGGTTACGCCGAATAGCGTGTCCGCACGCGTCGTAAAGATTTTTAGTTTCGCGTCCTTTTTGACCGAATGACGCACGGAAAAATCGATTTCCGTTCCTTCGGATTTTCCGATCCAATTGATTTGTTCGGTCTTGATACGCGGTAGAAAATCCACGTCGTTTAAGCCGTCTAACAGCTTTTCGGCATAGTCGCGGATTTTGAGAAACCACACGTCCTTTTCCTTTTGGACGACGGTCGAGCCGCAGCGGTCGCAAACCCCGCCTTGCGATTCCTCGTTGGCGAGAATGACCTTGCATTTTTCGCAGTAGTTGACGTAGGTGCGGCTTTTGTAGGCAAGCCCTTTTTTAAAGAGCCGGACAAAGATCCATTGCGTCCATTTGTAATAGCCCTTGTCGGTGGTATCGACGACACGCGAGTAGTCAAACGAATAGCCGAACGCCTTTAGCTGGCGCGTAAAAGTCGCTATGTTGTCGTCGGTCACGAGCCGCGGGTGTTTTCCCGTCTGCATAGCAAAATTTTCGGTCGGGAGTCCGAATGCGTCAAAGCCGATCGGAAAGAGGACGTTGTAGCCCTCAAGCCGCCGCTTGCGCGCAACAATTTCGATAGAGGTAAAAGCGCGGAGATGCCCGACGTGCAAACCGCTCCCCGACGGGTACGGAAACTCGATCAGTCCGTAAAACTTCGGCTTTTTGTCAAAGTCGACGGCCGCATTGACTTGCTCCTTGTCCCAAACGGCTTGCCATTTTTGTTCTGTTGCTTGAAAATCATATTCGGGTTTCATACCGGACTCCTTTTTGTTTTACAATAGCTTTTCTGCCGCATTCAAAATCTCGTCGGCGTACCGTTCCGCGTTGTCCTTACTGTCCTTTGAGACCGAAACATAGATTTTTAGTTTCGGTTCGGTGCCGCTGGGACGGATACAGACAAAGCCGCCGCCCTCAAGTCCGTAGTACAATACGTCCGTTTCGGGGAGGGTGATTTTTTCGGTTTTTCCCGCGGTATAGACACGGATTTTGGAGATATAATCGTCGGTAAATTCTATGCTTGCCGAACCGAAAGCGGTTACGGGTTGTTTGCGGAGTTTTGACATGGTGTCGGACATTTTTTGCATAGCGTCCGCGCCCGAATATTTAATCGATTTATTTTTTTCGATAAAAAATCCGAAACGGCGGTATAGGTCGTTTAGGCGATCCAAAATACTTTCGCCCTTTGCGGTATAGTAACAGAGCATTTCCGAAAAGAGCATTGCCGCGACGACCGCGTCTTTGTCACGCGCATGCGTGCCGGAGAGATAGCCGTAGCTTTCCTCGTATCCGAAAAGGAACGTGTATTCGTGCGAGTTCTCCCACTCCTTAATCTTTTCGCCGATAAACTTAAAGCCCGTGAGGACGTCAAAAATCTCACAGCTATGCGAGCGTGCAATCCGCGCCGCAAGCTCCGTCGTCACGATGGTTTTTATAGCCGCCGCATTTTTAGGTAGGGTATTCGTTTCGGTTTTTCGCGTGAGAATGTAGTCCAATAGGAGCGAGCCGATCTGATTTCCCGTGAGGAGGGTATAGCCGTTTTGGGTTTTTAGAGCGACGCCCATGCGGTCACAGTCGGGGTCGGTGCCGAGTACGACATCCGCGTCGCCGGTTTTTGCGAGGGCTATACCGAGCTTGAGCGCGTCCGGTTCTTCGGGGTTAGGCGCGGAAACCGTCCTAAATTCGGGGTCGGGCAAGCGTTGCTCCTCAACGACGGACGCGTTGATTTTCATCTTTTTGAGAATCGTCGTGACGGGGACGTAGCCCGAACCGTGGATAGGGGTATAGACCAGCTTGATTTTTTCGCCGACGTTTTTCACCGCGTCGGGCGAGAGCGCGAGCTTTAAAATTTCCGCGTAATACGCGTCGTCAACGCTTTTCCCGATGACGGTGATATTTTCGTCCAAGCGAAGTCCGTCGCGACCCTTTATGCCGTCGTGCGTTATTTTTCCGATTTCGGCGGTTTTCACCGCGAAAAACGGTGTTTTTTCGATATATTCGACGACGGCGGCGGTCGCGTCTATTCCCATTTGCGCGCCGTCCTCGCCGTAGACCTTGTAACCGTTATATTCTTTCGGGTTGTGGCTTGCGGTGATGATGATACCCGCCGCCGCATTCAGACGGCGAATAGCGAACGAACCCATAGGTACGGGACGCACGTCCTCGAATAGCCAAACCTTGACCCCGCGGTAGGAGAGTACCGTCGCCGCGGAGAGCGCAAATTCAAACGAGTAGCGTCTTGTGTCATAAGCTATGACCACTCCGCGCTCCTTTGCCGCCGCGCCCAAGGACGAGAGATAGTCGGCAAGACCCTTTGTAGCGCGGTTGACCGTGAGGACGTTCATTCTCGTCGTTCCCGCGCCGAGTATTCCGCGCATTCCCGCGGTTCTAAATTCAAGCTCGCCAAAGAACCGATCCTTGATCGCCTCGTCGTTGCCCTCGATACCGACTAATTCCGCTCTCAATTCGTTCGGAATCGGCGCGTTCAGCCACTCCGTGTAGCTTTTTTGATAATCCATAGATTATAGCTCCTTTTATTTTTTTGTAAATAGAGGTGCGAGAGAAAATTTTTTCAAAAATTTTTTCTCGCGCTCTTTTCAAAAAGTCTAACACTTAATTGTAGGTGTCATTCTGAGCGAAGCGAAGAATCTCAAACGATTTCTCCGAATCCCACCTCTTATTATCCGCAACTTTCAACTCTCAACTTTCAATTTTTAATTAAAAAGTCTCAAGACTACTTGCCTTGAGACGAAAAACCCGCGGCTCAACGGGTGAGAATCCGTTTCAAACGCCTTTTATTGTTTAGGCTTCTTTTAAAAAGTCTATTATTTTAAATAAATTATACACGAATCAAGCCGTATTGTCAATCATTTTCGCGGTATTTAAAAAACCGTCGGACTTTCTTTCCAAATGGTCTTGATTTTTTCTTCCGTTTGGTATATAATAGAGTAGTAATAAAAGGGGTAATGCGCAATGCTGATAAATCTTGAGCTATATAGGGTCTTTTATACCGTTGCAAAATGCGGTTCTTTGACAAAGGCGGCGCACGAGCTTTTTATTTCGCAACCCGCCGTCAGTCAGTCGGTCAAACAGCTTGAACAGCAAATCGGCGGTACGCTTTTCATTCGTACGGGAAAGGGCATGGAGCTTTCGTACGAGGGCAATATCATTTACGGCTATATCGAAAAGGCTCTCAACCTAATCGACACCGCGGAGGACAAGTTCGAGCAAACCAAGGATCTTGACATCGGGTCGTTTACGATAGGCGCAAACGATACTCTCTGCAAAAACTATCTCCTAAAGCATATTTGCGAATTTTACAAGAGATATCCGAACGTCAATATAAAGGTCACAAACCGTACGACGGTTGACACGATCAATCTCCTAAAGGGCGGCAAAGCCGATATCGGGTTTGTCAATCTCCCCATAGACGAAACGGGTCTTGACGTCAAGGTGTGTTTTGACATAAACGACATTTTGGTCGCGGACAAAAAGTACGCCGACATGTTAAAAAGCCCGCTCTCCTACGGTGAGCTTTTGGAGCTTCCGCTTGTGGCTTTAGAAAAGACGTCTACGACGCGTATCCGTATCGACGAATATTTCAAGAGCTGCGGTATCGTCATCGAACCCGTATTCGAGCTTGCCAGCCACGAATTAGTCGTGGATTTTGCAAAGGCGGGATTGGGTATCGGCTTTGTGGTCAAGGAGTTTGTCGAGGAGGATCTTCGTGAAAAACGGCTCTTTGAAATCCCCTTGAAAGAACCGCTCCCCATGCGCGGGATAGGACTTATCACTCCTAAAAATTCGCCTATGCGCTTTACCGCAAAACGGTTTGCGGAAATGGTAATTAAGAGCAAAAAAAGTTGAAAATTGAAAATTGAAAGTTGAAAATTACGGATAAAAAGTAATTATAATTGTAGGGGACGATGCCCCATCGTCCCGTATCCGACTAAAAAGCCAATGTCATTCTGAGCAAAGCGAAGAATCTCAAACGATTTCTCCGAATTACATCTCTAATTATCCTTACTTATTACCTATTACCTAAAACAAACAAGGAGGTCAAAATGAAAAAGAAAGTAATACTGATATTAGTAGTAATAGCGGTTTCTCTTTCGGTGCTTGCGGCGTGCGGTCCAAAAAACGGCGGCGGAGTTTCCTATACTCTGACCTTTGTTTTTATCAACGCCGCCGGTCGCGACAATCTGCTGCAAACGGGCGCATTGTTAATAGCCGCCTGTTTGTTGCACAACACGCTCGGCTATCTTTTCGGCTACTGGCTGGCGCGCCTTTTCCGTTTCGACCGGAGAAGCTGCCGCACCATGGCCATTGAGGTGGGGATGCAAAACGGCGGGCTGGCCTC
>JAITOQ010000237.1 GCA_031289865.1 Clostridiales bacterium | reverse complement strand
CGCGTCGATCGCCGCAGTCCCCGTAAGCAATATCTCAAAACGCTTTCCGCGCCGCCGCGTCCTCATCGTCGGTATGCTCGTCATGATCGCGGCTTTTGCGCTCGCGGGGACTCAAACACACCTTTCGGCACTCATGTTTATCAGCTTTATTCTCGCGGGCGGCGGTTATTCAGTCGTCCTCGTCAACCTCTATCCGTATATGATGGAGCTTTCTCACCCCTCCGCGCTCGGCAAAAACACTGGCATCTTTAATTCGACCATGACGGTCGCAATGGTCTTGACCCCGATCGCCAGCGGAAAGCTGCAAGACGTTTTGGGTTATTGGATTCTCTTTCCGTACTGTCTCGCCGCATTGATTATCACCGTAATCCTCCTCTTTTTCATTCGCGACAAAAAAAAGAAACCGCAAAATACGGTTTCTGAAAATACAAATAACGCAACGGATACAAACGACAACGTGTCGGTAGAAGCGGAAAAAGAAAGTAAGTAGTTTTTTAAGTTGAAAAGTGAAAGTTGAAAGTTGAAAAATAAGGATATTAAGAGAGCAGGTGTCATCTTGAACATAGCGAAAGATCCAAAACGTCGGCTGTATTAGAGATAATTCAGAGAAATCGTTTGAGATTCTTCGCTTTGCTCAGAATGACACCTACTTTTTATCGGAGCGAAGCGACCTTTAACTTTCAACTTTCCATTTTCAACTTTCCATTTCTTGTAGGTCTTTTTTCATTGTAATTATCGCCATCCGCGCAGCCTCGTAATAAGGCACGTCGGGGGCTTTTTTGTGGGCGCAAATGATTCCGCGAGAATTGTTGACGATTGCGCCCGAACCGTTTTTGTCAAAGGATACCTTTAGGTCTTTTGCGGTCGCGCCTTGCGCGCCGTAGCCGGGGAGTAAAAAGAACATATCTTTATGTCTTGCACGGATTTCACGCGCCTCCTCGCTTTGCGTTGCGCCGACTACCGCACCGACCGAGCTGTAGCCGTATTTTCCGACAAGCCCGCTCCCCCATTCGGATACATAATCGCTCATGAGCTCATAGACCTTTTTTCCGTCCTTTAGCTCGCGGTTTTGCAACTCGTCGGAGCTTTTATTCGAGGTTTTGACGAGTACAAAGATCCCCTTTCCGTGCGCCTTGCAATCCTCGACAAACGGTAGGATTCCGTCGCTCCCGAGATAAGGATTCACCGTCAAAAAGTCCGCGTCAAACGCGGCTATCCCTATGTCGGAGACCCCCAAAAACGCTTTGCTGTACGCGCCCGCGGTAGATGCGATATCGTTTCGCTTCGCGTCGGCTATCGTGATATAGCCCTTTGTTTTTGCGTATTCCAAGGTCTTTTGATACGCTTCTATACCGTGAAATCCGTACATTTCGTAGTAGGCGATTTGGAGCTTGACCGCGGGGACTAAGCCCTCCGCGGCATCCATAATATTTTTGTTAAATTCAAAAATCACCCTTGCCGCGTCTTTAAAATCCTTTATCTTGAGACGCATTTCCGTCGGAAGATATTCCGCGCAAGTGTCCAATCCGACCGCCGTCGGATTCTCCGTTTCCTTTATTTTTTCAATCAACCGATCTATCATTCTGATACCCCTCTTTCGTATTTGACGACCCCGTCCACAATCGTAGCCGCGACCTCACCGTATACCTCCCAACCGTCAAACGGCGTATTTTTTCCCTTGCTCACAAAGCTCTTCTTGTCGATTTTGACCTTTTTATTGATATCCACAATCGTAATATCACCCTCGTTCTCCTCGATTCCGAGTATCGCATGCGGATTTTTGCAAAGCAGCTCTTGCAGCCTTTCGATTTTTATCGCGCCGCTTCTCACAAGATAGGTATTCGCAAGACAAAACGCGGTTTCCAAACCGCTGATACCGTTTGCCGCATAATTGTATTCCACAAACTTATCCGTCGTGTGGTGAGGCGCGTGGTCGGTCACTATGATATCGACCGTCCCGTCTTTTATTCCCTCGATGATCGCCAATCTGTCCTCTTCCGTCCTAAGCGGCGGATTGACCTTTGTAGCTGTGTCAAAGGACAGTATCAACTCGTCCGTTGCGGAAAAGTAATGCGGACAAGTTTCGCAAGTGACCTTTACCCCGCGCTTTTTTGCGGCGCGTATCAACTCCATGCTCCCCCTTGTACTGATATGCGCGATATGTACGCGAGCGTCCAAGTGTTCCGCAAGGAGAATGTCCCTCGCAATCATCGCTTCTTCCGCGACGGGCGAGATCCCGCGCAAGCCCGCAATCGTCGCATGGTAGCCCTCGTTAGCGACCCCGCCCGCGGCGATTTCCTTGTCCTCCTCATGGCAAATCAAGAGGATATCCGCCGTCTTTGCGTATTCGAGCGCGAGCCGCATAATGTTGCCGCTACCCACGGGCTGTCCGTCGTCGGAGAGCGCGACCGCTCCCGCACGTTTTAGTCCGTACATTTCCGTCAGCTCCTCACCCTTTTGTTCCTTTGTGATAGCTCCGATCGGATAGACCTTACACACGCCGACCTCTTTTGCCTTTTCAACAATAAACCGCACGATTGCGGGATTATCGCAAACGGGCTTTGTATTCGGCATACAGCACACCCCGCTAAAGCCGCCCTTGACCGCCGCACGCGTCCCCGACTCTATGTCCTCTTTGTATTCAAAGCCCGGCTCTCTTAAATGGACGTGCATGTCCAAAAAACCCTTCATGACATACAGTCCCGCCGCATCGATCACCTTATCAAAAGCAATACCCGCCGTCGCCTTGACACGTTTTCCGTCGGACAGACAAACGTCCTCTTTTTTTACACCGCCGTCCCCGACGACAAATCCGTTTTTGATGAGAATATTCATAGGTACTCCTTAAGTAAATTCATGTATCCCATGTTTTTATATATTATACCGCAAATTTCCTCAAAATACAAGCCGTTAAACGCTATATTCCGATATCAATTTTTAAAATTCGTACGCTTGTTTATAAAAAGCAAATAAGCTCAATCGATTTCTCCGAATAACAGTTCTAATTACCGCTTAACAAAAAAACAACGAACGTTTTGAAAACGTCCGCTGTCTTTTTGCTGTTTAATCCTTTGTTTTGTGTGGTGTTATGCGTTCAAATCATCAGTCCTTAATCCAAATCGCATACAACACGGTGTCGTTCGTCGCACTATTCACGTTCGCAGCCATGTATTCCGCCGCACCGCCCTCAACCGTCGCCCAACCGCCAAAGGTGTAGCCCTCACGGTACGGCGCGGAAATTCCGTTTGTAGCGGTAGGATTGCTAATACTGCTTGCCGTCTTTGTAAACGAAACCACATAGCTCTTATCCTCCGACAACGTACAACCCCATATCACGGGACGACCTGAAAGGTTCCAATCCGTATTCCAACCGGTCGGTTTACTTGAAGCCTCCACATAAATTGTCAGTACGCTACAATCTTGAAAAGCGTAGTTTGTTATGGATATCACATTACTATGAAGAGTGATCGAGCTCAGTGCGCTACAACCAATGAAAGCAGAATTACCTATACTTGTCACTTTAGGTAACGAGATTTCGGTAAGTTTGCTACATTGATAAAAAGCATAAATACCGATACTTGTCACATTAGGTAGCGAGATTGTGGTCAGTACGTTACAATCATAGAAAGCACGATCCCCGATACTTGTCACATTAGGTAGCGTGATTGTGGTCAGTCCTCTACAATAAGAGAAAGCATAATTACCGATACTTGCCACATTAGGTAGCGTGATTGTGGTCAGTACGCTACAAGAAGAGAACGCATAATTACCGATACTTGTCACATTAGGTAGCGTGATTGTGGTCAGTTTGCTACAAGAATAGAAAGCAGAATTACCGATACTTACCTCACCCGTTACAATTACCTCTCTGAGAGAAGCCGGAACTTTGCTATATTCACTATAACTACTCGCCCCAAAGATATATCCAAAATGTACATTGCTCGTCCCGTCCAATTTATTCCCCACAAACGGTACCGTCAGCTTCACCAACTTCGTACAAACGCTAAAGCTATTATCTATCTCT
>JAITOQ010000230.1 GCA_031289865.1 Clostridiales bacterium | reverse complement strand
CGGTCTTGCCAATAGCTCCAAAGCGACATATCGTTGCCCCTAAATTGTTCGTCTTTTTTAATTTAAAATCTATTTGCTGACAAAACCTTACTTTGTTTTTTTCATTATATAAAAAAATCTTCACTAATTATTCATTTAGAAGATTTCTTCTGCATTTTTTTTGACTTTTTTCAAAAAAATTCACATAACAATTTATTATACAAAAAATCTCTCTATATTTTAAAGAAGTTTTCTTGAATGCACCGACATGCTTGAAGATTTCTTCTATAATTGTAAACATGGTAATATCAAAAATCATACTTGAATTACGCACGGAAAAGAAACTCACACAGGAAGAATTGGCAAGTCATATCGGCGTCACTTCCCGTGCGGTGAGCTATTGGGAAAATGAAATCAACGAACCTAAAGCCACCTACATAGTAAAATTAGCCGACTTTTTTGACGTCTCCGCAGATTACCTCCTCGGTCGCGAAAAAGAACTTTAAAAACGTTTTTAAAAAACAACAAAAAAATCCATATCCTACAAAAAAATAGGACATGGATTTTTAAATCCATTCGGTGTTTTTCGCCATTTTCATTCGGTATTTTTAACCGTTTTCATTCGGTGTTTTTCGCTTTTTTTCATTAGAATAATTTCTCTTAATTTTTTAAGCACCCTATCGGGACAACGAGTACGCCGTCGGGACGGAGATAAGCGTTCGGAGTACCCGTAAGCACCATTAAAAACGAAGGCTCGCTCATTCTTTCCGTATCGACCTTTTCTTTTAATTTTAATAGGTTTGCTGCGGCTTCGTCTATTTGATTGCCGCCCAATTTGATTTCTATTGCGCCCCACTTTCCGCTGTCAAGATGAACAATTGCGTCAACCTCAAACCCTTTTAAGTCGCGGAAATGATGTACCTCTCCGTTTAGACTTTGAGAGTACACCCTTAAATCGCGGACGCAAAGCGACTCAAACAACAGTCCAAACGTGTTTAAGTCGGAAATTAAATCGTTTGGATTTGCGTCCAACGCTATTGCCGCGATAGACGGATCGACAAACTGTTTTTTGTCCGAAACCCTCATGGCGGTTTTTGAACGCAACCTCGGTAGCCATGCCGTCACGTTTTCCACAACGAACAGCTTTTCAAAAGCGTTTATATAAGAGGTCAACGTCATATCGTCAAAGGTATCCTCATTCCTAAGTAGGTCATCGTGTATAGTCTTGTAGGTCGCAAGCGACGATATATTCCTTGCATAAGAGCGAAGTACGGCTTTTGCCCGCGCAGGATTCCGCTTGATGCCGTCCACGTCTACAATATCGGTAGTCACTAAACTGTTGTAATATTCACGGGCAAGCATCAACGCTTGTTTGTCGGTTTTAAACAACGACTCGGGCCACCCGCCGCGGCATACTAAATAGGCGTATTTTTCAAACGTCGTTTTACTTTTGCCGTAAATTTGATGCTCACCGTCAAACAGCTTTCCGAGAGATACCTCTCCGCTTGATTCCTCTGACTCCCAAAGACTCATCGGACGCATAACAACCTTTGCAAAACGTCCCGTTCCCGAATGGCGGTTTTTATCCTCTATCGG
This sequence comes from Clostridiales bacterium, assembly GCA_031289865.1. Lineage (GTDB taxonomy): Bacteria > Bacillota > Clostridia > Christensenellales > JAISNN01 > JAISNN01. Next base: position 1,927 of record JAITOQ010000230.1, on the reverse strand, counting down.
CTTTGCCGAACCCGTTAAAATATACTGCCCCGCCTCGCTCGTTTCATCGACATCCAAACGGATAAAATCCCACAAATCGGGGATTTTCTGCCACTCGTCAAACATAAGCGGCTTTTCGCCCCTCAACAAGACCGAACGGCTTGTATTCGCATACGCTTTATAATTTTTAAACGTGATAGGGTCTTGTAGCTTGACAATCGTTTTGGCGAACCTCGCCCCCGTCGTGGACTTTCCGCACCATTTCGGTCCCTCTATTACAACCGCTCCGATTGCATCCATCGCCTCACGGATTTTCTTTTCCGACAGCCTATTTAAATATCCAGCCATATCAACCTCCGATATAAAAGGAAACAAACCTTAATATGTTTTGTTTCTCCGTCGATATTATATCATTTTTATCGGAGCATGTCAACCGTATTCGGTGTTTTTCGCCGTTTTCATTCGGTGTTTTTAACCGTTTTCATTAGGTGTTTTTAACCACTTTCATTCGGTGTTTTTAACCGATTTTATAACGTCGCAATTTATTCGGCGTCAACATAATTTGTAGGAAGCTCGTTATTTACACCGCCGTTACTATAAAATAAACACATGGCTTTTTACGGGACGATGAAGGCATCGTCCCCTACAAGAAGGACACAAAAAAATCCATATCTCACTAAAAGAAAGATATGGATTTTCTCATTTATTCGGTTTTTCGCCCTTATAATCTCCAAAAAAAGTTAAACTCGCTAACTATTGATTTAATCTAATAAAAAGCGTTAAAGTTTTTGAAAAGAGCGCGAGAAAAAATTTGTCCTTAAATCCGACGCGACCTTGCGTCCGTCGAGGTATTGCAAGACTCTGCCGGCGAACAAGTTCGCGTAGGCAGATTCTTCCAAGTTTTGTCTCGCACCTCTACTCTCCAAAAAAAACCTTATTCTTCCGTCTTTAAAACAAACTTCCCAAACACAGCCGCGAGTGCCGCGCCGACAAACGGAGCGACGATAAAAACCCAAACTTGTTCGATGGATTCGCCTAAGAGGAGGAGTGCCGGTCCGAAGCTTCTCGCGGGATTGACCGACGTTCCCGTCAATCTGATCCCTAAGAGATGGACGAGGGTGAGCGTAAGTCCGATGATGACGCCCGCTTTTTTGCCCGAAGTGGATTTTTTGCTTGTGACCGCAATGACCGTGAGAACGAATACAAACGTCAAGATGATTTCCGTGACGAGCGCGCCCCAAACATTGATTGTCCATGCGCTGTTTCCGTCAAAGCCGTTTTGTCCGAGTGCGGTGACCTCTCCGATTCCGGCGGTTTTTTGGATTAGGAAAAGAATCGCCGCGCCTACTAACGCACCCAAAACTTGAGCGGCGACGTAGTAGCCGAATTCAAACCATGTGATACGTTTGTTGATCGCAAGTCCGAGCGAAACCGCGGGGTTGATATGACAGCCCGAAATCGGCCCGATGACGTACGCGAGAGCGACGATGACAAGTCCGAACGCAAGCGCGGTCGCGACGAGATCTACACCGCTAAAGACGGCGACGCCGCAGCCGAACAGTACGAGGACGAAAGTCCCGAACGCTTCCGCGTTAAATTTTCTGAGATCAAATGATTTCATGATTGATTTTTTTCTCCTTGTGTTTTTTAGTCTTTTACATTTTTTGATTATTATGTATAGTTTTTTTTGGCAAAATATCCCAATAAACTTGATGCTAAAAAAAAATGCGTTTCCTCAATAAAAGAAACACATAATATTGGGACATTTGAAAACAAACAGAAAGGCAAAAGTCAAATAAGGATTGTACCATATAACCTTGCATGATATATTTTACCCGATCTCATGCCGATCGTTCCTCTTTAGGCTCATAAGGTTAGAGCAACAAGTTTCCTTGTTTCGACGAAAGCCGTGTCAACGGCTCCTTAAAAGGAGGTGATCCAGCCGCAC
>JAITOQ010000228.1 GCA_031289865.1 Clostridiales bacterium | reverse complement strand
GCGCTCTCGTCTATCGACATCGCCTTTTTTTGCATGGACTGTTCGGCGGCGGTTTTGTCTATCGTTATAGTACCGTTCCCGTCGGGTACGGTCGTGAGAACCGCAAGCTCAAGAGCGTTTAGAGCGTTTCGGAGGTCGCCGCCCGCAAAGAACGCAAAATGCTCCGCCGCGCTCGCGTCCATATCGATTTTGTAGTTTCCGAGACCGCGTTTTTTGTCGGTCAAGGCGCGGTATAGTACCTTTTTTATATCCTCCGCTAAGAGTCTTTTAAATTCAAAAACGCGGCAACGCGAAACGATAGCGTTCGTCATCGTCGCATAGGGATTTTCGGTCGTGGAGCCGACAAAAACTATATACCCTTGCTCGATTGCGCCGAGTACGCTGTCGGACTGCGCCTTGCTCCAACGGTGGCATTCGTCCAAAAGGAGATAGGTCTTTTGGTCGTACATTTTCAGCCGATCCTTTGCCTCCTCGATGACGCGCTTTGCGTCCGCAACGCCGCTCGATACCGCATTCAATTTTTCAAAATGCGATTTTGTGGTGTGCGCTATAATATTGGAGAGCGTGGTTTTACCCGTCCCCGGCGGTCCGTAAAAAATACAGCTCCCGAGGGTATTGGAACGAATCGCCCTTATCAGGAGCGAATTTCCTCCGACTATATGCCCTTGTCCGACAAATTCCTCAATCGTATCGGGGCGCATACGCTCCGCGAGAGGCGCGGAAACTGCGCGATTTGCAAAATCAAATAAATCCATAACAGTATTGTATTATATTTCGGCGCAAAAGTCAAGAACTCCCTTGAAACCATTTGACTATTTCTCGATTTTAGGCTACAATTAAAACACTTTTTACTTTACCTAAACGGAGGCTGAAGTGTTATACAGAAAAAAAACGTTCTACAGAAAAATTGCTACGACAAGGATAGCAAAGATTGCGGTCTTGTCCGCATTGAGCTATATCTTATATCTCTTTGTCAAGTTTCCTTTGCCGTTTCTCTTCCCGTCCTTTCTCGAAATCCAAATCTCCGATCTGCCCGCGCTCATCGGCGGCTTTATGCTCGGACCGATTGACGGGTGCGTGATTATTTTGGTGAAATGTCTCCTAAAGCTCCCGCTCACAAAAACGTCGGGTGTAGGAGAGCTCGGCGACGTTTTGATCGGAATCGCATTTGTACTCACCTCGTCTTTAATCTACCGCCGCCGCGGCAAAAACAAGCAAAACGCTATATTCGGGCTTGCGCTCGGTATCGCGGCAAGTACCCTCGTCGCAATGCTGGTAAATTATACGCTCCTCGTCCCGTTTTATGTCAAGGTGACTTTTAACGGCAGTTACGCGGTTTTAATCAATATGCTGCAAGTGTTTTTCCCCGACGTGACCGAAAAGAATTTTGATCTCTATTATATCTTCCTCACCGTTCTGCCGTTTAACGTCCTACGCGGGGCAATCGTCGCCGCTCTCTCCTTTCTCGTGTATAAAAGAACGCATGTGTTGTTCAACAAATTTTGATTTTTTGATTCTGCATTTAAAAAAGCTGCCTCGCATTGAGACAGCATTTTTGATTCCTTGTTTTTTTAAATTTTGGTAAAGACAAACACGGACGGGATATTGACGCCTTGCGCGCCCGAACCGGTCATGGTCAGCTTGTCGCCGCCGAATTCAAACTTTTTAAAGCCGTATGCCGCGGGATCCTCGCTCTTTTTGGACGGTTTAAAAACGGCTTTTCCGGTGTTGTTGCTGAACGTTCCCTCAAAGTGATACCCGTCGTCAATCGAATCGATTACTTTATCAATCAATTCCGCTAAATACTCCGCCTCTGATGTCGCATTGCCATGATTGGTATTGTAACCTTCATGTGCGTACTTTTTTAGAATCTCTTCCAACTTCCTCCGCGCATCAGTGCCGTGTAAATACTCTTGGTCAAATTCGACGGTAATGGTATATTGCAATTTATTCGTCAAAACGACCTCCGTGCGGCTGAAAAACAACTCCGTATCTAAAGATACTTCGTTGATTTTTAAGCTCGTGATACGGTAGTTTCCTACCATCTGTTTTTCAAACTTTGTTAGACATGATGATAAGGCAAAGGCGCAAGCGACGGCGAGTAAGATTATACAAAAAACTCTTTTAAACTTCATATCCCGAATCCCCCGCATGACTATTTTTACATGTTACTACTATATCAACATAATGATATCTTATAATCTGCGGTTTGTCAATACGTTTTTGAAAAAAACTTTAAATATTTTTCAAGAATTAGAGTGTTTTATACGGATACGGGACGATGAAGGCATTGTCCCCTACAGTATGACAGCGACTGCTTTTAAATCCGTTATTCTGCATTCTGCATTTTACATTCTGCATTATTTAACCATTTTGAGCATTTCCCTTTTTAACCGCGATATAATCTTTTTTTCTAAGCGCGAGATATAGGATTGGGAGATTCCCATCATATCCGCAATCTCCTTTTGGGTCTTTTCGTCCGCGCCCAAAATCCCGAACCTAAGACGTATAATCAGTTTTTCGCGGTCGGTGAGCTTTTTGTAGGACTCTATCAGCATTTCACGCTCGATCGTATTCTCGATATTTTTGTAAATTCCGTCCGGTTCCGTCCCTAAGACGTCGCCCAAAAGGAGCATATTCCCTTCCCAATCCACGTTTAACGGCTCGTCCAAAGACACCTCGGTTTTTGTCTTTGAGATTTTCCTAAGGTGCATGAGAATTTCGTTTTCTATACAGCGGCTCGCATAGGTCGCCAGCTTTATATTCCGCTCTAAATTAAAGGAATTTACCCCCTTGATGAGTCCGATAGTTCCGACCGAAATCAAGTCTTCTATGTCGATACCCGTGTTTTCAAACCGCTTTGCAATGTATACGACAAGGCGCAAGTTGTGTTCTATGAGTTCCGTTTTTGCGTTTAAATCTCCGTTTTGGAGCCGTACTACCGCGTCGGTTTCGGCTTCTAAATCCAGCGGCTGAGGCAATGCCTCGCCGCCCGATATGTAGTCCACCTCGTTTCCGCTTCCTCCGCCGCCGCTCCCGTCCGAATCGTCCTTGTCGAATTTTAAAAATTCTTTGACCTTTTCAAACGCTTTCTTGAGAAATTCCTTGATTTTTTTCATAAGACACCTCCGTTTTTTTTATTGCTCTATATTTTATCGATAATCACAAATTTTTTATGCCGCACATATAATCTTAATGTATAATGCAGAATGCAGAATGCAGAATTGCGGATTAAAATAGAAGTATGTAATTCTCTTGTAGGGGACGATGCCTTCATCGTCCCGTATTCTGCATAAAAATGTCGGTGTCATTCTGAGCTTGCGAAGAATCTAAAACGATTTCTCCGAATTCTCTTAATCGAATTCAATTTTTTTTGTGTCAATGATTATACGGCTGTACATTTTAGATTCTTCGCATTCGCTCAGAATGACGCCTACTTTTTAATCTGCAATTCTGCATTTTGCATTCTGAATTAAATAAAATCCGCAATTTTCAACTTTCAATTTTCAACTTTCAACTTCGTTGCCGTCAAACATGTCGTGGTGCAACAATATCTCAAACCCCTTAAACGATTGCTCCGATACCGCCGCCGTTATATTTTCTATTTTATTCACTCCGTTCGGCAAATATATCACAAATTCATCTGTTTTAAAAGCTTTTAGGTTACTTTTCCCTCCGACCGTCTTGACCTCTATCATATAAAACTGCGGAGTATGGGTCAAAAAGATTCGTTCCGCGGCGGTTTTGCCGACGACGGCGACGGGCTTTCCGTCCGTGTCGTACAGCTTATTTCCGCTGTCGTAATATGCCGTAAACTCACCGCTAAACCCTCCCGCCGTCAAACAAACTCGGTAAAAATTTGCTTTTTTCTTTTTTTCCGAACGGACAAGATACAGCTTTCGCACGACAAAAAAGAGAATTACCGCCCCCAAAAGCGTCGTCGAAACAATGCGGTTATCATATACGAGCGCGCCGCTCACCCCGTCCGTCCGTAAATGAAACAAACCGCCGACAATCCCTCCCAAAAAAAAGGAGTATGCGACAAAGACGGCGAGCCTCAAAAGATATGCGCGCACGCTTTTGTTTCTAAATACCGCGTTCATGACAAGCGCGGCGGCACATTTATAAAAAAACACAAAATGTCCGACAAACGGCAGCCCGAACGCAAACCCCGTCCCGATTACCGCCGACAAAAAAATCCGTTTCCACGAGAGGGTTTCTTTGAGCGTGACGATAGCGAGATACAACACGAGGAGGTTCACCGCCATGTTATCCAAAAACAGATATTCTATGTAAATCACCATGTCCGTATCCTACCCGTCCGACGTGACTCAATCATCGGATTTCATTTTGCCACACGGACAAGAAAAATAACTTCCATACTTGTCGAAAACCATTTTAAATTTTGGACATAAAAAAACGCCTCCTAAGAAGCGTTCTAAAAAAATCAAACCTCGTGTTTTTTTAGATAATCCTTGAAACCGTCGTATTCCCGAACCACGGAAAGATAATCCTCGTATGCGACGTAATAAAATCGGCACTCGTCGATAAACTCCTTCCTGTCAACGCATAGCTTTTCACACAAAGCCTCATATTCGTCAAGCGCATTCATGCTTTCTTCAAACGACTCGTCGGCAGATTCGCGCAATATTCCGATCGGAAGCTCGTGTAACGTATATTTAAAATACCCGAACAGTTGTTTTTCGCGCTCTTTTTCTTTGACGGCGAATAGGTCGGCGTTTTGAACGTCCGCCTCTATCGTTTCAACCGCCAAAAATCGTTTATAAGAAGACGGCGACCGCCCGTACGGAACCGCCTTGTCTATAGGTTCACGAACCCTAAGCCGATATATGCACATCTCTTTAAAACCGGACCGACAAGCGTCTGCGTTACTCTCTTCCGTTTCGGACAAAATCCAAACGATATGCCCGTCGCCGACTTTCAATTCGTTTGTCCCGACGTCTATATACGCCAAAATCCGCGTTTGATAAAATACT
>JAITOQ010000146.1 GCA_031289865.1 Clostridiales bacterium | reverse complement strand
AAAGCGTCAAAATAATCGCCGACGCCTTAAAGACGGCGCTCCTAAAAAATTTAAAGAACTCGCCCCTAAGAAGCCTCTCCGTTTCGAGATGCTTGCGTTTTCCGAATCGCTTGTCCGGCTTGTGTTTTTTCGGTCCGAAGATTTTTTTAAGAAAACTTTTCATATTCCGTTCTTTTCCTCATTGAATTTTGAATTACAATGGGCAATTATTTTATCAATTTTTCTTTTTGTCCGATATTCTGCATTCATTACGTATTTATTTAACCCGCCATTTTGCATTCTGCATTCTGCATTACTTAATATGCGTTCCCGCGCCCGACGTCAATTCGAGGAAAGTCTCCTCAAGCGACTTTTCACCGGCGTACATGGACATGACGGAGATATCGTTTCGTGCAAGCAATTTGGTGATATCCGTTACGGATTCCGTCGGAATAGTAAAATTGATCAAATTTTTGTTGGTGAAAACTTCCAACTTAAACTCCTCCGAGATGACCGCCGCGGCTTTTTCCGCGTCGCTCACGCTCATCTTGAGATTGATCGAGCCTTCGAGGGCTTCCGTCCATTCGTCCATGGATTTTACCGCAAGGAGTTTGCCGTTTGAAATAATCCCTACTCTGTCGCAAAGGAGCTGCATTTCGGTCAAAATATGGCTTGAAATAAAGACGGAGTATCCCCTCTCGTGCGCAAGCATCTTTAAAAAGTCGCGCATCTCGTGGATACCCGCGGGATCGAGTCCGTTGGTCGGTTCGTCGAGAATGAGGATACGCGGATGATGTAAAAGGCTTTGGGCGATACCGACGCGCTGACGCATTCCGAGTGAATATTTTTTCACCTTTTCATGAATGCGCTTCTCCATTTTGACAAGCTTGATTACGTCCCAAATGTCCTCTTCGGTAATCCCGTCGTAGAGACTCGCGTAATATTTTAAATTGTCCCAACCGCTCATGTACTTGTACATTTCGGGATTTTCGATGATACCGCCGAGGCAAGAGACCGCCTTTTTAAAATTTTTCTTGACGGAATGCCCCGCAATATAGATTTCGCCCTCGCTCATGTCGGCAAGCCCCGAAATCATACGGATAGTCGTCGTCTTTCCCGCGCCGTTAGGACCTAAAAAGCCGAATACCTCTCCCGCGTACACTTGAAAGGACACGTTGTCCACGCGCTTAATCTTTCCGTATACCTTTGTCAGATTTTGAACGTCTAAAACCACTTCCGCCATAACAAAACTCCGCTCCGTAAAAGAGATAAATTGAATTTCTAAAGGTCTAAATATTAGACCCGTATCCATTATACCACAAAGACTCTCTAAAAGAAAGAAAAAAAGGCAATTTTTTTTTGCCTTTTTTTGTTTTTTTTATTTTTTTCGTTTTTCGTTTTTCGTTTTTCGTTGTCTGTTGTCAAATACAAAATACGGCATAAAGCGGAACTGACTTGATATTGTTTTCAAAACCGAAGTTCTTTGCAGAAATGCGGATTGAATATTCTATATCGTATTTTTTTACAAATTGATTCAGACTTTTTGCCTTTACATGTTCGGCGGCTTTAGTTTCCGCGGGAATCACTTTTCCGTCCTTTTGGAGTATAAAATCCACCTCTGCCGTACCTTGCGATTCCCAATAATAAAGCGCATGTCCGTTTGCCGTCAATTCTTGCGCGACATAGTTTTCGCAGAGCGCGCCCTTTGCCTCTCCGCCGAGATTGATGTCCGCGATAATCGATGCGGGAGAATATTCACTTTTTGCGGTGAGCAAACCCACGTCCGACATGTAGATTTTATAAGACAGCGCGTCTGCATAAAACGCAAGCGGGTGTTTTCCTTCCCTCACCTTTGTGCATTGTAATACGATATTCGCCGCTTGCAGCCACAATAACGAATCGGCGTAGTTTTTTGATCTTGCCCCGCTCTGAATTAAATTGAATTGAAATTTCTTGTTTTCCTTTGCCAGCTGATAAGGGATACTGTTGTAGGTTTCCTTATGCCTAAGATACTCCGCACCCGTAGCGTATTTAGCCATATCCGCAATATATGTTTCAAAAATTGAAAATTGTTTTACCTTGGTGTAGTCAAAATCCTTTGTTTCGATATATTTCGAAACAACTTCGGGCATACCGCCGACAACCAAATAGGTTCGGTATAATTCGAGGGCTTGTTCATGCAAAGCAAACTGACTGTCGCTTTCATAACTCTTCCGTATAAGCGGTATCATATAAGGATTGACTTCTGTCAAAAACTCTTCGAAGTTCATCGGGTACATGTGTAAAAGATCGACTTTCCCCACGGGAAAGGAGTACTTTCCGCGATTGACCGCAAGTCCGAGCAAGCTGCCCGCACAAGCGATATGATATTCCCTAGCATTCTCGCAAAAATATTTCAACGAAGTCAATGCCGCTTCGCACGCTTGAATTTCGTCAAAGATAATCAATGTGTTTTCCTTAGATATCGTTTGACGAGAAAATGCCTCTAACCCGGTAATGATACGGTTGACGTCGCAATCCGCTCCAAATATCTCTCGTAATCTTTCGTTGTTTTCAAACACCAAATAAACGACATTGCCGTAATGCCGCTTTCCAAATTCCAAAAGCGTGTGAGTTTTTCCGATTTGCCT